>JAYYDI010000038.1:0-6155 GCA_036161055.1 Pseudomonadota bacterium | reverse complement strand
CGAGCGCTCGGTCATTGTCCCAGGAGCGAGAGCAAGATATCTCGCAGAGATTTCTGACACCGTGCGAAAGTATCACGCCGACTCGTCGAAACAAGCATCCATTGCTAGAGAAATTCAACAGCTCTCTGCCGTTCAAAATCTAATGCATGAAAAAAATGAGGAGATCAATACGCTACTTTGCGAGAGAAGAAAAAGGCTTACTCAAGAGAATGAAGAAATTTTAGAAGCCTGGCCCGCAGTGCGTGAAAGGTACCAAGGGAGTGAAAGAGAAGACGTCTTGCCATCAGGGAAAACCGTTGTCACGCGTTTAGGTGTTGAATCTTTATCCGGAAGCTGGATATCAAGGGTGGCCGTCCCTAGATTTGAAGACAACGGAGAGATTCTAAGGTTCCTAAAGCGAGAGAATCTTCCTGGATACTTTCCCTTTACTGCGGGCGTTTTCCCGTTTAGACGCGAAGGAGAGGATCCTGCAAGAATGTTCGCGGGTGAGGGTGATCCTGCGCGGACCAACAGACGTTTTAAGAAACTTTCTGAGCATTCGGAAGCGAAGCGACTTTCAACAGCGTTCGACAGTGTGACTCTTTATGGGTTTGATCCCGCGACGCGCCCAGATATCTACGGAAAAATTGGAAACTCTGGTGTGTCCATCGCAACTCTTGATGATATGAAAGTGCTATATGGTGGGTTTGATCTTTGTGATCCCAAGACATCTGTTTCCATGACAATAAATGGCCCGGCTCCAGCAATTTTGGCGATGTTTTTGAACGCCGCGATCGACCAGCAAGTCGAGAAATTTGCATCTAGAGAAAGCAGGGAACCGAACGAGCAAGAATACAACGAGTTAAAGGCGTATGCTCTCTCGAACGTCAGGGGTACAGTTCAGGCTGATATTTTAAAAGAGGACCAGGGTCAAAACACTTGTATTTTCTCAACTGAATTTAGCTTGAGAATGATGGGAGACATTCAGCAATATTTCATAGAAAATGAAGTTAGAAATTTTTACTCGGTTTCGATATCCGGATACCACATAGCGGAAGCCGGCGCCAACCCAATATCTCAACTCGCGTTCACTCTAGCCAACGGATTTACTTTCGTCGAAGCTTATCTTGCCCGCGGGATGCACATCGACGACTTTGCACCCAACCTATCCTTTTTCTTTTCAAATGGAATGGACCCCGAGTATACCGTCATTGGCCGCGTAGCAAGGCGCATATGGGCTGTAGCCATGAGGGAGAAATACGGCGCAAACGAAAGAAGCCAGAAGTTAAAATATCACATACAGACATCGGGTCGCTCGTTGCACGCCCAGGAAATGCAATTCAATGATATCAGGACAACCCTTCAGGCACTTTTAGCTATTAATGATAACTGTAATAGCCTGCATACCAATGCCTATGATGAAGCCATTACCACCCCAACTGAGGAGTCTGTTCGGCGAGCATTGGCGATCCAGTTGATTATCAACAGGGAATTTGGAGTAGCCAAAACAGAAAATCCCAGCCAAGGATCGTTTATCGTTGACGAGTTGACCGACCTTGTTGAAGAGGCCGTGCTTCGCGAGTTCGAGAGCATCTCCGATAGGGGCGGCGTATTGGGAGCGATGGAGACTGGTTATCAACGTGGAAAAATTCAAGAGGAGTCGATGAAATACGAAACTCTTAAACACGACGGTACTCTCCCGATAATTGGTGTCAATACGTTTCAACCAGAATCGCAACCAGAGGAATTGACGATTGAGCTGGCAAGATCCACCGAGGAGGAAAAGAAAAGCCAAATAGCGCGTTTAGATAAATTTCAGGAAGCCAACAAGGACATTTCCAATGAGGCTTTGAAAGAACTAAAAGCCGCGATCACTGATGGCAACAACGGTTTCGAGGCTCTTATGAAAGCAGTGAGGTCGTGTTCACTAGGCCAACTTACAGATGCATTTTTTGAGGTGGGCGGACAGTATAGAAGAAACACTTAATGCCCAAAGTTGATGAATGGCCAATTGAAGAACTCATAGAAGGAAAGCATTTTTATTATGAGGACGGCTTAATGGTTTTGACAGAAGACTACCATTTATCAAGGGGAACCTGCTGCGGGAATCGCTGCAAGCATTGCCCTTTTAATCATCAGAACGTGAAATAGGTTGCGAGTAATTTCCTTGGTTCCAAGCTTGACGGAGACCCTGATAGAGTGTGGGGTTGAGGTCATTGGGAGAACGAGATTTTGTATACATCCGAGAAAAGGAATTGGCTCTATTCCCGTCGTGGGCGGAACAAAAGAGATCCACTGGGAGAGGTGCCAGAAATTAAAACCCGATTTAGTCATTTTTGATAAAGAAGAAAATAACAAGGAAATGGCAGATTCCTGCCCCTTCCCATTTCACGCAACACACGTATCGTCGATTCAAAATATCTGCTCGGAACTAGAGATACTATCATCCCTAGTCGTTTCTGCGAGATTAAAAAGTCTAGCTAATAAATGGAAGATTTTGGCTGATGTGCCTGATCTCCAATTCCGGGGTTGGAATGAAATTCCAACACTCAGCAAGAGAATCGGAACCAAATCAGGAAACTTTAAAAATTTGGAATACATGATCTGGAGGGATCCTTGGATGACGGCTAGCTCGCAGACGTTTATTGGATCTGTTCTAAAGAAGATCGGGTTGTCCGAATATCTTCAGGCGAGCGACTCAAAGTACCCAACTCTGAATCCCGGACGAACACCCGACCCCTCGACCTTCTATCTTTTCTCCTCGGAGCCTTTCCCTTTCGAGCGTTATATGAGCGATCTCGAACGCATTGGGTTCAACGGCGGGCTTGTTGACGGAGAGTTTTTTTCTTGGTTCGGCAGCCGAAGTTATCGGATGTTGAGTGAACTAATAAAAAAGGCTCGGTAGATAAAGTTTTTAGCGAAATTTCTATTGAGTGGCGTTAAATTTCGATGATGTTTGCTGTGGGCATGACATCATCCCCAAGCTCTTTGTTTTTTGCTTCTTTGAAGGCGCTTAAATCTCCAATCGCGGCCTGCCAAGTATAAAAATGATCGGTGCCCTCCATTGGGATCGGAAAACAGCCAAATCCGATTGGTAGCACCGCAAAGTCTCCGTCGAACTCTCCAACTAAATGTTTATCAACGAAATTGGTGTAGGCATCTTTTTTTTCGATGGGGACTACATCGAAAAAGGGCACAGCGTCTCTTTTATTATTGATCTGAGACAAAATCTCAGCAGGGAATAGGCCACCAGTCCATCTAGCATTTATCTCAGTGACCGATATCTCCCCATTTTTTCCGATGAAGAAATCTATCCCACAGTTGCTCCCCTCAGCGCTGACATAACCATGGTGGCGCGCATACCTCCCAACGTTTATTAACGTTTCTTGGTGTTGGGGCGATACTCTGACTGATTCTGATATGAGATTTCCTACCCAGAGGCCCTCGGCAAAGAGAATTTTTCTTGTATTTGCGATTTTTATTTCCTCCTCGCTTATACATAGATCAACGGTCATCTCTGTAAAATACGTTAAATCAAGTTTTTCTTGGAGCAAGATAACCATGGAATCGTCGTACTCAGCGACGTAAAGGTGTGCCTCATCGACACTATTAACTGCGGCTACGTTTCTAGCTCCTGCCAAACCCAAAAGTTTTATCATAATTTTATTTTGGTATTTTGAGAAAAAGTCAGAGACTTCGTGACTTCCGAGTTGGGACTTGTTCACAATTATTGTGTCAGGGGTCGGGATCCCGAAACTTGGAGCATTCTCTGCGAAGTGTTTCTTTGAATTAACATTCCTGTTCACTCTCAATAGTTCATCGTTTTGATGAATTACAGCATTTGACCCGCTAGTCATATAAAAATTTACGACGTCGGCAATACCTTTATTTTGATTTGCGAAGGCGGCAACAGACTCGTAGAAATCAAATTTCGGGTGATAGCTGAAGTTTTCCAGGGGAATAACCTGTCCCACCATACGTTCATAAAAATCAAGATACTGCCGAAGCGTTTTATTCCAAAGGGGGCTTTCGTACTCGTCGTAAACTGCTAAATGGTCATTCGAATTCCCGATGCATGCCAACGCTATCTGCAGCATCGCCGTCAGTTCGACGTTAGAGAGATGATCCGCTTTCTGCTTTTCAGTTAAATTCTCCAGATCGAAAAAAAGTGAGCAATCATCTCCCGCCATTGCAAAGAGTGATGTGTATTTCTCACTAGGGAAAAAAGAACCTGCTTTCATAGTCAACTCATGTGAGCGCCGCCATCCACATTAAGTGTCTGGCCGGTTACAAAACTCGAATCGTCTCCAGCTAAAAAAGCGACACTTGCCGCCAATTCATGCGGGAGTCCTTGTCTGCCCATCGGCGCTGATTGTTTTATTCTCTCCGTTATCGCCTCTTTTTTCAGACCAAAACGATCGGCTGTTCTTACAATAGTCCCGTCCATCATGTCAGTAGAATGTGAGCCCGGTGCGATACAATTTACTCTGATGTTTTCTTTAGCAAGTTCAATCGCAAGTTGCTGAGTGAAACCTACCATAGCAAATTTTGTTGCACAATAAGCGCCATAATCTGGTATCCCTCTGCGTCCCGCGGTTGAGGAAATATTAATGATTGAACCGCCGCTTCCAGCAGACCTAATGAGTCTTCCACCGTGCTTGGTTACTAAATAAACACTATTTAGGTTGGCGTCGACTGTCGAATACCACAGCTCGTTATCCATATCTAATATCGGAGCCGCGCCTGCGCCACTTGGCACTCCTGCATTATTAACTATGATATCAAGTTTCCCAAAAGCCTCCCTAGCGCTTTTTACTATTGTCTTAACATCTGATTCTTGAGTGATATCTCCCTCAATCGCTACCGCATTACCTCCATTTTTTACGATCTCATCGGCGAGTGATAATACTCCCAGCCAATTCATCTCTTTTTCATTCGGCGGCCGGTCTTCTTTTGGTCTGGCACGCCCGGTAACCACTAGATCCGCCCCGTCTGCAGCAAGACGAAGCGCTATTGCCCTTCCAAGCCCTCTATGTCTTGAAGCGCCAGTTACGAGAGCCACCTTGCCCAACAAATTTTTCATACCAAAATCTCCAGATTATCCCAGCGGATGATAATATACACGCTCAAGCGTGTATCTCTAAACTAACACGATCTGGGAAAAGTTTAGAGCTCCTAGACTAACAACAAAGACCCAACCAACAGAAGTTTAGGTGGTAATCCGTTGGTGATGTTTAAGCCGTTTTGAGCGATAGATTATTGAGGTGGTTTCTTGAACAAGTTAGAGCAATTAAAAACAATGACGGATGTGGTTGCAGATACCGGTGATCTTTCAGCAATTAAGCAGTACAACCCAGTTGATGCGACGACTAATCCCTCTCTTCTACTAAAGGCAGTTGATTTGCCAGAGTACAGTCCGTTGATTTTGTCGTCTAGGGAATGGGCTACTCGCAGGGGTGGCGGAAATCAGGAAATTCTCTCCAATAGCTGCGACAAGCTAGCCGTTGAGATCGGAACCGAGATTTTAAAAATAATTCCAGGAAGAGTCTCTTCTGAGGTGGACGCTAGGTTATCTTTTGATGAGAAGGCGACGATAGAAAAAGCTAAGCAACTTATTGATCTATACGGTCAAAATGGAATTCCTCCAGAGCGAGTTCTGATTAAGATTGCTAGCACTTGGGAAGGGATTCGAGCTGCAGAGAAACTCGAAAACGACGGGATAAATTGTAATCTAACGCTTCTTTTCGGATTTGATCAGGCTATTGCTTGTGCTGACGCAGGTGTTTTTCTGATATCTCCTTTTGTTGGAAGAATTCTAGATTGGCACAAAAATAACTCAGCCAAGGAATTCACTGCAGAAAATGATCCTGGCGTTGCATCAGTGAAGAAAATATTCGGTTACTACAAAGATCACGGCTATAGAACCGTTGTCATGGGAGCTAGCTTTAGAAACATTGGTCAAATCGAAAAGTTGGCGGGGTGCGACAGATTAACGATAAGCCCAACTCTTCTTGATGAGCTTTCGCTAGACAAGTCGAGATTAGAACGAAGGCTTCACCCTTCAAATTCATCTGACTCTCCGGTGGTCGAACAAACCGAGTCCTCTTTCAGACTGGCGCTCAACGCGGACGCGATGGCTCATGAAAAGTTAGGGGAGGGCATACGTCTTTTTGCTA
>JAYYDI010000037.1:0-14363 GCA_036161055.1 Pseudomonadota bacterium | reverse complement strand
CGCTATTTTAAAGGGCCCCGTAGGGTTGTCGTACGAATAATCGCAAAAAATCCCGGTTGAAGAGCAACCCGAACGGGGCGCGATACTTCCGCTTAGGGCGAGGTATAACACCTTTGCCAATTTTAGACCGATATTCCTAAGTGCAGAGATGTCCCACTTCTCTCCTCTGAAGCCGGAGATAATCGGAGACGGCATCGACATTCTCTTGATAAGAGAGCTCGTTGGGGGGCTTTATTTTGGGAGCAAAGAGCGAGGCCTTAACTCGAATGGAGAACGATACGTATCAGAAAACCTTGAGTACAAAGAAAGCGAGATCCGACAAATATTAGAGGTCGCTTTCCGTCAAGCTCAAAAAAGAAAAAAAATATTGCATAACATCCACAAAAGTAACGTCCTCATATCTAGTGTTTTTTGGAACGAAATTTTAGAGGAAGTTCGTGAGGACTTTCCTGACGTTAAAGTCATTAATTTGCTGGTCGACGCTGCCGCAACGGCGCTTTGCCTGAACCCGAATCAATTCGATGTAATGGTAATGGAAAACATGTTCGGTGACATCCTCAGCGATCAAGGAGGCGGAATCTTGGGTTCATTAGGGCTTATGCCATCCGCCTGTGTGGGGCCAACCAAGTCTTACTATGAACCCTCGCACGGATCGGCGCCAGACATCGCGGGGAGAGATATCGCGAATCCTTATTCAATGCTTGGTTCCGTCGCTATGATGCTCGAGATGAGTTTTGGTTTGGAGGAGGAAGCCAGTAGCTTGTGGCAGTCGATGCGAGACGTTTTCGAATCCGGAATATCTACCGCTGATCTTAAGACGAGGGCTCCAGGCGAGGAGATTGTCTCTACGACGGATTTCGGTGACAGGGTAATCAAAATCTACCGTGACCTGCTTACTACCTAGAGAACCGGGGTTGCAGCGTTTAAAGCTGTCCGAGGGTGTCATACATCGAGAAAAGCATCACCCAAACTGAAACCCAGCCCCAACCTATAAACAGCCACATTACAAGGGGCTGCTCGAACAAGTGCCCAAGCAGATTCACCAAAGAGTCCACGAAAACAAACTTTAAAACCGCTTTTAACCACCCAAATGAAAGCATTAAATACTCCTCAGTTCGAGATTAGCATTTTATAAAAATAGCTCAAACCTTTATCGCTTTTGTTCAGTAATTCTTAAAGGCTCGAATATCTTCAGAAACTCGCTCGTAAACCTCCGAGATAGTGAAACGTTCCTTAAAGTGAATCCGCTTGGAAAAAAAGGTGATCGGGAAGACGAAGTTATCCGTGTCTTTCCAACGCAGGGCCTTGCTCTTCCCTATGTCATCCTCGTAACTAATCCACTTGAGGCCATGCTCAGCCACTAAAATATCCCCAAAAACAATCCCCAGGGATTGCCAAGCTCTAACATCTTTTCGTTCAAAACTCCCAGAAAGGATCAACCGCTGTAAAGTCGGCAAATCGTTTTTGTTTCCCTCTAATGACAAAACGCCCAGCTTTCTGGCTAACAAATCTTTGAGTTCTTTTCGTTGCGAGTCCAATACGTACCTTTGCAATACGGAAAGATCTTCAATAGTCAGCTCCTCTTTTTCAGTTTCAAACTCATAATTTTCTATGTTCTCTATTGCATACTCTTTTACTGATGAATCATCCGCCGCAACCGAAAGACAAAACCAAAGCAAGGCAATGGAGCTGAGTGTTAGTCTTATCATTTTTTTACTTTTAAAAAACTTGAAATCAGATTTTAGGATAAACTAATCCTTTTTATAACTTATTATACGAGTGTCTACACAACTTATCCAAGAAATGAAAAAGTCAAAAACCCCCATGGTGATGTCAATCACTGGGGGAGGGGCGACTATTTTAAAAAACTTCTTTGAGGTCAGCGGTGTTTCAGAATTTCTATTAGAAGCCACTGTGCCCTACCACCCGAAATCTCTTTCAAAGTTCTTAAGATCAGAGGAGACCTATCCATGCGATTCCAGAACAGCCAGAGGAATGGCCATGGAAGCTTTTAGGCGGGCCAAAGAAATAACGGGGAGCGAGGCCGTTTTAGGCGTAGGTTGCACAGCAGCGCTCCAGACAACAAGGAAAAGACGTGGGAAAGATCGTTGCCACGTCTGCGTCCAGTCAAAAAATTCTTCTCGAGTTCTTGACATGGATTTGGACCAGTCACTGACTCGTGCACAACAGGAAAAAATGTGCATCGAGCTAATTTTCGTCGCGATTGCAAAAACCCTTTCTTTAAGAGCTGGTTACGAAACTTTAAAATTCAAAGAAACTTTAGTTGACGCACCTAGTCTTTGGAAGGATCTACTTGCAGGGACCAAAAAAAAGACAAGCGATAAAAAATATGAGGCTATTTTCCCGGGATCCTTCGCCCCCCTCCACCGGGGGCATAAGGAGATAATCCTTTTGGCGGAGAAAAAATTAAACGCCCGACCCGCACTCGAAATCTCTATTAAAAATGTCGACAAGCCGCCACTAGATTTTGTAAGTATGAAAGAAAGAAACGTACCGGATTATGAAATAGTCTTCACAAACGCCGCTACGTTTGAGGAGAAGGCGGAGCTTTTTCCCGGTTCAACCTTTATAGTAGGCGTCGACACTCTGGCGAGAATTGATCAGGCGCGCTATTACAATGGGAAAAGAAATAAGAGCAGAATCCTAGAAAAATTCAGGAAGCAGAAAATTCGATTTCTCGTTTTCGGTAGACAAGTCAGTGGACAGTTTTTAACGCTATCGAGCATCCAAATATCTCCTGCACTGTTGGCGCTCTGTGATGAGGTCTCTGAATCTGAGTTCAGGGTTGATATGAGTTCTTCTGCGATTCGCGCGAGCGAAAAAGATTGAAAACGCTCGATCTCTATATAGGCAGGACAGTCAGTTTTAGCATACTGATATCGTCGACGGGACTTGTCGGGCTCTTATCTGTTCTTACTTTTCTGGAGGAGCTAAGCGACTTAAACGAGAGGTATAACGCTCTTTTAGCTACAAAATATATCGCTTACAGCATGCCAAGAATTTTTTACGATACGCTACCTTATGCGATTTTGCTCGGATGCCTATCAGGGCTCGGAATGCTGGCAAATAGCAGCCAGTTGATTGTAATGCGAAGCTTCGGAATGTCTACATGGGAGATCACTTGGTGTGCTGCAAAACCAGCATTGGCAATCGTTTTCTTTGGACTCTTGCTAGGAGAAACCGCCCTGCCAGAATTAGAAAAAAAAGCCAGAGTGATTAAGGAAAGCGGTGCGCAAGAAGGCATAACCTCATCAAACGGTTTCTGGTTCAAGGAAGATGATACCTATGTAAGGCTTGGGAAGGTGTTCAGCGACGGCAGACTAAAAGATATAAATCTAATATTAGAGAAAAATGGCAAGGTCGTGGAAACCGTTTGGGCGGAAAAAGCAACATACGATTATCGTCGAGACAAGTGGTCTCTCTTCAACGTAAAAACGACAAAGATCGGTTACCAAACTGAAGCCACAACTCAGAAATCTTTAGACTGGGAAACGGCAGTCACTCCAAGTCAACTTAACACAGAAATTCTTGTTGACCCCAGTAGAATGTCAATAAGAGAACTTCAACAAAAAATCTCTTTTTTAAAAGACGAGGGTCTGGAGTTCGGTAAGTTCGAAGTAGGATTTTGGACAAAAATTTTTCAACCGCTGGCTTCTCTCGCTTTGGTCCTCGTTGGAGTCTCTTTTGTTTTCGGACCGCTCAGACAGACAAACATTGGTACAAGATTGGTAGCAGGAATAACTTTTAGTATTTGCTTTAAATTTTTTCAGGATTTTTTTGGTCCGGCAAGTTTAGTGTTTAACTTTTCTCCACTGATAGCAGCGGCTCTTCCTATCCTATTTTCCGCAGCGTTGGGGTGGCACCTGTTAAGAAAAGCAGGTTAAACTTCAGAGGAATCATGTTTTTGTTATGGTTTTGCCCCACCAAGAGATAACTCGCACAGACAAATCCAAAGATATGGACGAAATATGAATGACAAGAGCACACTAAACATTGAGGTATTTTCAGATTACATATGACCATGGTGCTATCTCTGTACCGTGAGTATAGACAAACTTAAAGCCGAAAAAGACGTGGCGATAACATGGCGCCACTATCCCCTGCACCCGACAATTCCAAAAGAGGGGCTAAAGATCAAGGATAGAGCCAACCGCAGTGCCAATGCGAACCGCGAGGCTTATTCAGAACATTTAGAGAACCAATTTCGATTGCAGGGGTTGAAGTTTGTTAGGAGAGATATAATAAGCAACAGCAGAATGGCACAAGAACTTGCTGCCTGGGCAAATTCCCAAGAGATTGATTCTAAAATTCACATAAAGCTTTTTGAAGCCTATTTTGGGGATAAAAAGAATTTAGGAGATGTCCCAACTCTCCTAGAGATAGCCAAAAGTGCCGGTTTGGATCCGCAACTAGCCAAGCAAGCGCTTGAAAATAGAGCATTCGCCGACGAAGTAAATAGAGACTGGGAGTTTGCAAGAGAGAACGGGATAACAGGAGTCCCGACTTTTCATGCTAAAGATCTATTCCTGTATGGTTCGCAACCTTATGAGGTGTTGGAACGGTTTTACAATAACTTAAGACGCAAAGGGTAACCTATGAAATCTTGAGAACTTCTGCGACAGCGCGTTTGGTCATAACAACACAGAGGCTTGCCCTGTAAGCCGCAGATGCGTGCATATCGTCATTCATTAACTCATTTTCAAGGGTTACATTCTCTATAGCGTCAACAGAAAAGCTCTCAGCAAGCCGCGATTCTAACTCAGCTGCCCGAAAAACTGAGGGCGCGGCTCCCGTAATAGCTACCCTTACCTGACTATTTCGTCTTGCGAGAAATACACCCACCACAGCATACCTAGAGGCTGGGTTGGGAAGTTTTTTGTAGACAGATATGTCGGGCTTCGGAAATTTTACTTCCTGCAGGATTTCGCCATCTTCCAATGCAGTCTCGAACATATCGACAAAAAAATCGTCAGCTTTTATTTGCCTTTTGTTAGTGACAAGGGTCGCGTCAAGGCCAAGCACGGCGGCCGGATAGTCAGCCGCAGGATCTGAATTAGCAATGGAACCGCCGATAGTGCCTCGATTCCTCACCTGAGCATCTCCAATGTTGCTGGCGAGTTTTGCGATCGAGGGAATTTCGCTGCTTACTAGCGCAGAAGTGGCGACCTCTTCGTGTTTAGTCAAAGCTCCAACCACTAATGACTCGCCTTCAGATTTAATACCAACAAGTGAACTTATGCCCGAGAGATCGATAATATCGGTTGGCGAAGCCAGCCTCTGCTTCATAGAGGGCAGGAGGGTATGCCCCCCAGCTAAATACGATGCGTCCTCGCTATCGATAAAAATTTCAACTGCCTGTTCGATGCTAGTCGGTCGGTGATAATTAAAATTATACATTCCTAATTTCTCATTTTTGTCGCAGCAAGCTCTACCGAGCGAACAATATTATGATAACCCGTGCAACGGCATATATTCCCTTCGAGCCCCTCCCTAATGACGCTCTCACTTAAAGTTTCCTCTCGATGAACCAGATCAATTGCAGACATAATCATGCCGGGAGTACAAAAACCGCACTGCAGGCCGTGACACTCGCTAAAGGCCTCCTGCATCGGATGAAGCTTCTCAGAACTGCTTATGCCCTCAATGGTGGTGACCTCAGCGCCCTCACACTGAACAGCAAGCACCGTGCACGATTTCACTGCGCGGCCATTTAAATGCACTGTACAAGCTCCGCACTGTGAGGTATCACAACCTACATGCGTGCCCGTGAGCCTCAATTTCTCTCGGAGGAGTTCTACAAGGAGCGTGTTTTCTTCTAGCCGCTCAAAAACATCATCTCCGTTTACCTTGAGCCTAACTTCTCTCGCCATACCGTCTGTCCTTTTGTTCAGAATTCTTAACTTCTCAAAGTGCTCGCTATTTCTTCAAGTCGTCGTCAGTTGTTTACCGAATTTTTCAAAAAATTGTCCAGCAAGTTTTTTCGCCGCTCCAGAGACTAATCTTGAGCCAACCTGAGCTAACTTTCCTCCAACTGCTACTTCGATTCGGTAACTCATCTCCGTTTCATCTCCTTTTTTTAGCTCTCGAAGGGAGACCTTTGCCACTCCTTTTGCAAAGCCGGCAACACCACCTTTACCAGAGCCGGTAATCTTGTAGGAATGGGGTGGATTTATATCAGCTAGGTCAATTTCACCCTTGAACCTTGCCTTGACTGGGCCAATCTTTGCCTGCATTACCACCGAAAATTTGTTTGGTTCTATGAGCTCAAACTCCTCGCAACCAGGTAAACAAGCCCTCAGGGTATCGGGATCATTGAGGCCCTCCCATACCTTTTTCGGGGATGCTGCAATCTCTTGTTTCTCTTCAATGATCAAATTCTTTTCTCTGCACCAACAGCTTTTATCATAAAAGCATATTTTATCGCTTCTTTTCTTCTTCGCAAATATTGGTCGGTGGGCCCACCATGACCAGATAATTCATCCAAGTCAAACAAAACCTGTGTCCGGTTTCCGTTTAAATCTCTGAGCTTCGCAACCCATTTTATTGATTCTTGAGCACCAACCCGCTCATCAAATTTAGAAGCCATGACCAAAAGGTTGGGGTATGCCTGATTTTTTATATGCTCATAAGGTGAGTAAGCGTACTGTGCAAAAAAAATATCCCGATCCCGAGGATCTCCCCATTCATTGCGATCTCTTTCAACATTCGCCGATGAATCATCAATCAGGGTATTTACAATATCAAGAAACGCGTTCTCTAAAACGACGGTGTTAATCAGCGCAGGATGCTCATTTGCCACATAAGCGGCAAGCGTGCCTCCTGCTGAGCGACCCCCAAGGACAAACTTCTTGGGATCCCCAATTTCGTTTTTCTGAAGAGCATTTATTCCATCTGCTAAATCTTCAAGTCCCCTAATTTTGTTTATGGCTTTCCCAGCCTCATGCCACTCGTGACCTAGCTCCCCTCCCCCCCTTACGTGCACATCGGCCACCAAAAAACCGCGGTCAAGTAGCGGCAAAAGCGAGGGGTTATAGCGCGGCGCTCTGGTCAGCCCATATGCTCCGTAGGCTGAAACGAAGACGGGGCGTTCCGCTAATTTCGGTCCCTTTTTGTAAAATAAGGATACCGGGACCTGCACTCCGTCTCTCGCAGCGAACCAAAACTCCTCGACATCAAAAAGTTTGCTCTTAACTTTCGCGGATTGATATCCAGCATCTACCAACTCTTGCTGGTTACTCGCAAGATCGAGCTGATATAATTCATCAGCTTGGCGAAGGTCGCGTCGCCAAAAATTTACGAGTCGCCCATCGATAACTGAATGGAGACCAAGGCTTTTGCCCGCGCCCGCCTCTGCTATCAAAGTTTCCGAGTTTTCCCAGTCAATCAATTTAATCTGCTCTCGTAATCGGGCACGGGTATGAAGAAGAAAGCCCTTGCTAGTTAAGTCAAAATCAAAAATCGTACCTCCTGCTTCTAGGTTGAAAAATTTCCAGTCCTTTCTAGAACCCCCACCAAAGGATACCTCCGCCAAATCAAAGCTTGGGTTGTTTAAGTTAGAGAGGACAAAGAGTTTGTTTTCATGGAATTTGATTCGGTAGCGATGACCCGGCTCCCTTGCGCGGACGGTCTCTATCTTTGCATCCTCAGTTATTAGGTGTATCTCGGTTGAATCAATGGTGTTCGAAATTATCATTGGGGTTCCTCTTCCGGACTGATGAATTTCGATCGAAGCGCCTTGATTTTCCTCAACGAAGATGACCTCATTTTGGCTATTTAGATCAGCAAGCCTTACCTCGCCCGAGTTTGTGTCTGAATAAACAATTTTTGAACCCAACCAGGCAAACCGGGGGTCGAGATTATCCGCTATCCGGTGCATCTCTCTGGTAAGAATATTCACAAGCCTTAGACTGTAACGACCGCTCCCTGTTCGATCTTCAGAGTAGGCAACATAATTGTGGTTCGGGCTTGTATCCAGATGCCCTAACTTGAAATAAGGGCTGTCGCTAGCGACACTGTTTAGATCAAGCACCACGTCCTTTTTGCCCGTTTTAATATGCTGTCGAGTGAAGGTTCGATATTGGTTACCGGACGTAACCGAGCTGTACCAATCAAAATCCCCTTCACGAAATCCTCTCGACGAGAGGGTTCGGGGTAGGTTTGAATTTAACTCTTCCGACAGAACGTCTATCAGACTCTCCAAGGGTTCAATTTGCTGATCAAAGAAAGCAGCCTCCTGCTCCAAATAATCTTGGGCGATAGGACTGTCAAAATTTGAAAGGTGGGCGTATGCATCATACCAATAAAAACCATGAGACTCCTTGGCAACGATAATCTTTTTAGCACTTGGGAAGGATGCCCTCTCAGGAACTTCGCAACCGCTGGCAAAGAAACAAAGCGGTAAAATGACTCCAGTAAGGTTTTTCAGCCTGGCCAATCTACTCTCCAGAAAATACAGGCGATCTCTTCTCTAAAAAACTCGCGACTCCCTCCTGATGATCTTTAGTCTTGAAAAGTATCCCCAATGTCTGCGCTATCCAGTTGCCCATCTCTTCATAATCCCCATAAAAAGATCGCCTCAATCCTTCTTTAAGATATCTCACAGCAAGAGGGGGGTTTTCTGCAATTTTGTTTGCAAGGGCAGTCGCTGAATCAAGCAGCTTATCATGGGAAACCACCTCCATAATTAAGCCTATCGCCAACGCACGTTCAGCGGAGATCACCTCTCCAGTAAAAAGCAACTCGGATGCACGCTGGGGACCTACAATTTTGGGTAATCTGACCAACCCACCAACATCAGCAACCAGGCCCCTCTTCACAAAAAGCTCTCCAAACGACGCCCTATCAGACGCTATCCTAAAATCGGCCATTAGAGAAAGATCCATGCCCCAACCAACCGCTGGCCCATTGACAGCAGCAACGATTGGCCTATCACAGTCAAGAATAGCCTTCGCAGCAGGAGTGGTGCCAGGCCTCACGCTTTGCAGCCGATCTGATCCGCCACCCTTCGCCATGATTTCTTTGACGTCGTCGCCCGAGCAAAATGCGCGGCCTTGTCCAGTCAGGACTACTGATCTGACATTAGGGTCTCTCTGGATACTCAAAAAACAATCTTCTAACTCAGAGTACATTTGCCAATTGAGCGCATTCATTACCTTCGGGCGGTTCAAATTAACCATCGCCACATGATCAGAAACCGAAAGATCTATGAATTCATAATTTCCCATAAACAAGCCTCGTTTTTTCGCTTACGATAATGTTTTAATGATGTCTTTAGAAGGGGGGGGACATGCATCATTTCTTAGCCATAATTGCTTTGTTCCTCTTCTGTTCTAACATCGCGCTCTCTGATACGGAAACGTTGAAGGCGAGGGTTGAGAAGATACTTAAAAGAACACCTCTAATTGATGGGCATAACGACCTACCAATTCTTTATACAATGCGAGCGGAAGGGGATCTGAGCAAGTTACCTTTCAGGGGGAACCTAGAGGCTATCGCCAAGCCAACCCATACCGACCTACCCAGAATGCGAAAAGGCATGGTTGGGGCGCAGTTTTGGTCGGTTTTCATCCCTATCACTCAGTACGCGGGTGAGCCGGGGGACACTGGCAAGGTCTTAAAACAAATCGATATCGTCCACCGGTTAGTAGAAGAAAACCAGTCGGACCTGGAAATAGCACTGACAGCTGACGATATTTTAAGAATACATGGCGAGGGAAAGATCGCATCCTTAATAGGTGTTGAGGGAGGCCACGCCATTGAGAATTCTTTGGCCACGCTCAGAATGCTTTACAACCTGGGTGCGCGATACATGACCCTTACCCACTCGAAAGGACTTTCTTGGGCAGACTCGGCTACCGACGTGCGCCAGGTTGGGGGATTGACAGAGTTCGGTGTAGCGGTGGTGAAGGAGATGAACCGACTGGGTATGCTTGTCGATCTCTCGCACGTTTCTGTTAGTACTATGAACCAAGCGCTGGATGCTTCGTCCTCACCTATCATTTTTTCGCATTCGAGCGCCGCCGCTGTTACCCCGCACCCAAGAAATGTTTCAGACGAGTTACTACTTAGGCTCAAAGAGAACAACGGAATTATAATGATTACTTTCTTCCCATCTTATATCTCTCAAAGAGTAGATCGAGCCTGGAAAGATATTCAGGAAAAAGCCAAGAAAAAAACAGGAACCGCTGAGCAGAGGCGACAGTTTTTTTATGAGCAAGTATCAAGTAATCGGGTGCCGAAGTCCTCAATAAGCGACGTAGCTGACCATATAGATCACGTGCGCAATTTGATCGGTAGCGACTATATTGGCATAGGGAGCGACTATGACGGTATGCCAGGCGCGCCAATCGGGTTGGAAGATGTTTCCAAGTTCCCAGCGCTTTTTGTAGAGCTTTTAAAAAGAGGATATTCAGAGACAGAGATAGAGAAGATTGCTGGACAGAATTTGCTCCGAGTTATGAGAGAGAACGAGAGGAATTCGTTACAATTGCGAGCCAAAAAAAATCAAAGGGAAGACTAGCGATGGCCTTCGTAAAGCATCGTTTCGGTAAAACTTTTTTTGAAAAACGTGGCAGGAAAAGAGCTACCAGAGCGCCATTAATTTTTTTGCATGGGGGCCCGGGAGGGCACAGCCGATTCCTTAAAGATTTATTTTTCTTATCTGACGAGAGGCAGGTATTTATCTACGACCAAATCGGTAGCGGTAGGAGCACCCCACTCTCAAAAAAATTTTGGAATATTCAAACATTCGTAAATGAGCTGGATGCTCTTGTTAAGGCCTGGGAGCTGGAGCAATTTCATCTGATGGGAGGTTCCTGGGGAGCAACACTAGCGCTTGAATTCTTCTCGAGATCCAGAGGAGGTAAACACATAAGGTCTCTGGGTTTTCAGAGCCCGATGTTCTCTGCAAAAGATTGGCAAGCGGATGCTGATTTTCTTATCAAGAGATTGCCTAAAAAAGAGCAGAAAATCATTCAGTATTGTCATGAAATTGGAGCAACTGACTCGAAGGTATATCAAGGCGCGGTTTCATCCTACTACGCTAGGCACGTCTGCAGAAACAAATCAGCTTCTAGAAGAATGAAAAAGATCAAAAATGAAACCGGGAATCTCATATACCAGCACATGTGGGGCGCCTCTGAGTTTTCGGCAACCGGCAACCTAAAAGGTTACGACGGTGTAAATAAACTTCAGAACATCAAGATACCGACGCTGTTTCTTTGCGGCGAATATGACGAAGCTCGGCCCTCAACGATAAAACGTTACGCCAAATTAGTGCGGGCATCCCGTTTTTATGAAATAAAAAATACATCCCACGCCATTCTGGCAGAAAATCCGAAGCTCATGATTAAAAAAATAAGGGGGTTCTTGAAAGATATAGAGAGCGAAGATTTTTGTCAGTCTCGCAGAAATTAATTTTTTAAATATAGATTGCCAAAAAATCCTACCTGCCTTTATACTGTATTTTTATACAGTATAAAGGAGCCGGCATTAATAAATCTGATCCGAAAAAAGTCCTCGAAACTCTAATGAGAGAAACTGGTCTATGGAAAGCATCAAAAATAGATAATGAGTACAGACAGACCGTGAGCTCAGGGTTTGACACTCTAGACAAAGAATTACCAGGGCTAGGATGGCCGCAAAGTGGCGTCACCGAAGTCTTATACGATCGCATAGGTATCGGAGAGTTGAAGTTGATGATGCCGGCTATTTCTCATCTTAGCAGATCACAGAATCGATGGATTGCTCTTATCAACCCGCCCCACATTCCTTACGCGCCCGCGCTAGAACATGAAGGAGTAGATCTCACTCGCCTGCTAGTAATTACACAAAAAACACCGGAAGATTACCTGTGGGCGCTCGAGAAATCGATCTCTTTAAAAAGCTGCAGAGCTGTTATCACCTGGCCAAATCAAATTAAAGATGCTCAAGTAAGACGGCTACAGGTCGCAAGCAAAGAGGGCAACTGCTGGACAATACTTTTGCGATCCGAGAAATTAGCAAGCAAAACCTCACCAGCGGAACTGCGAATAAGACTAAGGAGCTGCCGTTCCGCTGAAAGCACAAACCTAAAAATTAAAATACTAAAACGACACGGCGGCTGGGAAAGCCCTGAATTCAAAATCACTCTTCTAGACAAACTAAATCGAAAAAGAGAAACGCTTGTAAGAAAAAAACCTACTTTAATTTATGGAGAAGCTGACAAAAAAAAATTATCTCTTACACCAACCAGCATCTCGACGGCTCATCAATCAAGTGGAATCTAAAAAATTATGGCTTTGCTTGTGCTTTCCTGATTTAGCAATAGAGATTTTTACAAGAGACCGGACAAAAGAAGCTGTCTTAATCACCGAAAAAAAAATAGTTGTCTTCTTAAATCAAGCAGCTAGAAATTTAGGATTAAAACCAGGCATCAGTGTGGCTGAAGCCTTAACAATAAATGAATCTGTAATTTTTTTTGAGAGAAACAAAAGCAGAGAGATAGAGAAATTATCTCAGATAGCCCAGTGGTCATATCGATTCACACCTAACGTCTCAATTAAAAAACCCAAAAGCGTTCTTCTGGAGCTTTCAGGATCGCTGAAGCTATTTGGTGGCTTAAAAAAAATACAACAAGAAATTCTAAAAAGTCTGGAAGAAAAAGGGTTAAGCGTTCAAGTAGGCGTCAACATGAGCCCACTTTCCGCGCAATGTTTTTCGGAGGCCAATGCAGGAACAAATTTAAAAGATATAAAAACATCAATCTCAAATATACCAATTCATATCCTTGAGATAGAACAAAAAATAGTAGATTCCTTGCACAAAATGGGAGTCTACAATTGCGGCCAACTATTTAGGCTTCCAATAAGTGATCTGAGCCACAGGTTTGGTGGTCAATTCGCGCTCTACCTCAAAAAATTAATTGGAACCATTCCCGACCCGCAGATATTTATAGAGAATAAACCGTATTTCAAGAGTGATATCACACTAATCCCAGAAGTCTCTGATAAAAACTCGCTTATTTTTCCCATGAGACGTCTTATCGGGGAACTAAACGAATTTCTGGACGCAAGGAAGTTACTAACAGATTCTTTATTATTCAAAATCTCTCACAGGAATTACAAACCAAGAAAACTATCAGTTCTTCTAGCGAAACCAGAAAAAGACTTACAGGTTTTTTTAATGCTCGCTAAATTAAAATTAGAAAAAACAGAACTCATGCCAGAGATAGATAATATATGTCTGTTGTCAGACCGATTTTCAAAGTCAAAAAATGACTCGGGAGATCTTTTTCATGAGACTCAATTTAGACAAAAAGACGGCTACTTTCCTAGCAAAGCTGAAGAGAAATGGAAAGTTCAATTAATTAATATGATGACCGCAAGACTAGGCCCTGATTCCTGCTATACACTTTCAACGGTGAGCGATCATCGTCCAGAGCTTTCTTGGTCGAAAGAGCAACCAGGGCAGACTAACAACCCGATAAAACCAAACAAGCAAACAGGCTCGGACGAGGAAGAAAACCCAAGACCGTTACTGCTATTAAAAGCGCCAAAGAGGATACCAGAAAAGAATAAATCACCAGACTCTCTAGAAACGTTTAAAATCGTGCGCGGGCCAGAGAGAATAGACGTCGGCTGGTGGGACAATCACCCCGTGGCCAGAGATTATTTTATCGCCCGCGATTCATCAGGCGCCCTATATTGGATATATTATGATTTAAGCAGTGATAAATGGTACCTACATGGTATATTTTCTTAAAAAAATAGAGGCAAAAAATGACCATCCATGACATATCAATGACAAGCATAACGGGCGAGGAAATTGCTTTTTCAGAATATAAAGAACAGGCGCTACTTATTGTCAATCTCGCGAGTCAGTGAGGCCTGACGCCTCAGTACACAGGTCTGTGTGCTCTAGAAAAACAAAGGGATGATTTAACCGTCCTCGGCTTCCCCTGCAACCAATTCGGTTCGCAAGAACCTGGGACAGATGAAGAAATACTCACTTTTGCTAAAGAGAAATATGACGTTAATTTTCAATTATTCTCAAAGATCGAGGTCAATGGATCGAACGCCTGCGAGCTTTACAAAAAGCTCAAAGAAGCAAAGCCGAACCCAGACGGGAAGGCGGAGATAGGTTGGAACTTTACCAAATTCCTCGTCAATAAGGACGGAGAGGTCGTCGCTAGATTTGAGCCCACGGTCTCACCAGAGGACATTGCTAATCAGATTGATGATCTACTCGGCTGATCAATGGTGGGTTTTATAAAAGACTATGGGCCTCCCAAAACGCATAAAAAAGAGATTTGAAAATATTATTACTCTATACGGGCGAAAGCCCGTACTAGAGTTGCTCAAAGA
>JAYYDI010000036.1:0-16742 GCA_036161055.1 Pseudomonadota bacterium | reverse complement strand
GACCGCTGGCACGATTACATGTGGGAGAATTGGCTCGGCACCTCGGGCATTAATTTTTGTGCGGTAGTTTCCTCAGAATTGAAAACAGTTGCTCGTCAGCTTGATGAGATAGTAGATACAAGTTTTGATCGTATTAGAGACATAGAGAGCTTTGAAAAGAGTTGCGAAGCAAGTATCGCTCAGCAATTGGCCTCGGATAATGAAAAGTTACAGGGCCAGCTGTACAGCAGATTGTTTTTCGAAGATCAGCTTTCGCCAAGAGTTGGGGTTCGGATCGGCCGCTTTTTTGATCTTCTGGATCAGGTTGCCGGACTCTCTTTCTCAGGGCAGAAGTGGAGCTCTGAGCAAAGTAATCAAATCAATTATTTTTGGTCGGTGGATCGTTTAAACCAAGCGCTGGCCTACGCTGATGAATACAGCGCCTTTGCTAGGTCGAACTTCAACACCCTATATTTGACTGATCAGCTCGATCAGAGGGAGGATGGATATCTAGCTCAAGCAGTTGCCTTGGCGAGGCTGCAAAAGGCAATGGTTTCTGTGGTCGAGAAAGCAAAAATTCCTCACTCTCAGAGTCGAGCCATTGCTTTTACAACTGTTGACAAGCGTGAATCAGAGTTGGCGAGCAGAGTCTCTAATTTTAAAAAAGCTGTAAACCCGCTTCTCGCTATTATTTCGTCTTACGAACAACTGGGGTTCTCGGGTGCTAAACGGCGCTTGCTGCAAGAGAGCCACGAGAGCGCGTTCAATTTGCTTGATCAGGTTAATCGACTTTACGAGGCGAACCGCATATACCAGCCAAGGGAAAAGGCAAACTGGAAAGCTCATAGATATGCAGAGGCGCTTTTCGGACTGCACAATGAATCACAAATAAAAGACTATATAGCAGCGCAGGCTGAAAGAACTAGACTAATTGCGAGAGATTATGCTCAACCATTGGTTCTATTTCTCACAAATACAGCAGGCGCTTTTTCAGACCATTCTCTGCTCAGTCGATGGCATCGGACCCTGGTCGAGATCAACAAACAGCAGAATAAGGATCCCTCCAGTGATGCAGACGTGCTTGAACAATTCTACCTAGGAGATTTTGCGTCTTTAGATCTAAGCAATTGCGCTGAACTAACCAAAGCTTTTTCAGTCCCAACTAGTAATAGTGTTTTCGCGGTCAGGACTATTGAACTGATGAATCGATCATCTTCTCACTGTCGAAGCTTTCAAGCAGCGAGGATAGAACGAGAATATGAAGCCATATCTGACGCCTTTAATGAATATTTAGCTCCTTATTACCCCTTTAATACTCGCACGAAGGCAAAATCCTTGTCACCCGCAAAGCTAAAACAATTTCAGGAGGTCTACGCAGGCAAATCTGACGGCTTGGCAGAGCGGATGCGAGTGCTCGCCTGGAAACAGAGCGAGTACTCGGAGGCAGAGAAATTTATAAACGATCTTGATGAAGCTCTTGTTTTATTTGACCAAATCGTTGGATCGGTGAACGGACAAGATGCTCCAGGGGTTGAGCTGGAGATGAGCTTCAATGTTCTTCTTGATGAGGCCAGAGGAAAAGAATACCTAGATCACTTAAGTGGTTGGCAGCTTCAGGTTGGCAATTATGGCGGAGAATATCCAGGCGAACCTAAGTCACTATACTGGAAACCTGATGAGCAGACGAAACTAACACTCAAGTGGGCATCTGGATCCCCATATCGTTTGCTATCCTCAGTGGGTGATCTCCCCCGCGAGACCTTGGAATTTCAAACGGATGGATATTGGAGCCTAATCAGATTTATTGATGAGCATAGGTCGGCACTCTACGACGAAAAAGCTCTAAATGAAGAATCGATCCTCTTAGGATTTGATGCAAAGGTATTGAACCCGAATGGCGGTAGTGTAGAGAATTTGAATGCCTTAATGAGACTTACCCTATACGGATTAGATCCTGATACAAAACAACGGGTTGTTTTGCGGGTTCCCTCATTATTTCCAGTAGAGCCTCCGCAAGTTAGCAAAGGTTGAATTTGATGACCATTATAGAAAAAGACAATAACTCCCTTTCAGTTACAGATATCTTTCTCGAACCCATTGACTCGGAAAATCCTTGCGGGACGAATTTCAAGCTAGATCCTCTTTACGACGAAATAATGAAGGCGAGATCCTCAGATGATCCCAATTTACCGCAAGGTGAATGGCAGCGCGATTTAAAAAAAGCGGATTGGAATTTCGTAAAAAGGAGAACCGAAGAAGTCTTAGCCACTCGGACAAAAGATCTCCAGCTTGCGATTTGGTTGTTGGAGGCTAAAACCCACTTGCATGGCTTTTCTGGTTTTGCGGAAGGGGTGACCTTGATAGCAAACTTGACCGACAAATTCTGGGATCAAATACATCCCGTAATCGATGACAACGATCTCGAGTACCGGTCAAATTTGTTTCGCTGGATGAACGACAAACTTCAGCCCGTTCTAAGGAAAATACCACTCACCCGAACTAACGCTCAATTGGACTACAGTTGGAACGACTGGGAGAAAAGTTCTTTCGCTGAAAACTCCCAACATGAGATAGAGTCTAGCTCAAATGAGATCGTAAAACTGACTACAATTCAGCACGCCATCTCTCTATCCCCCAATCATTACTTTGACGAATTGAGCGAAAGTATTTCAGAGAGCCTATCTGGTCTCAAATTGCTTACTCATATCATCGACGGCCGATTTGGTTCGGAAGCCCCTTCGGTCCAAGGACTGATAGATCTGTTGTATCAAATTCAAACTAATTTACGACTCCAACTAAAAAGCCGAGGACTTATGTCCAGTTCGGATGAAATCCAAGAGCTTGAAGCAGGCGAGGGATGGGAGCGTAAGCCTGAAACTAGCTCCTCGCAAGTTGAGTCGGGACCACGTTTAAAAAACTCGATAACAACCAGAGAGCAAGCGTACCAGTATCTTGCCGATGCGGCAGCATATTTAGAGAAAGAGGATTCCCACAGTCCTGTTCCTTATTTAGTCTATAAGGCCATTGACTGGGGCCGGTTGAACGCCACTGATTTATATAGGGAAGTATTTATCCGTCACGAGGGAACCCTAAATATTTTCGATTTGGTTGGAATAGAAGGGCCAGAGAAAGAAGCATGAAAAAAGCAACATGGATGAAGATCGAGGATTAAGTATGAATAACGAAGAGCAAGGATTACAAACCAGGATGGCAGCGCATGCCCGAGCACAGGCACAAGCAGGAAGGGGTAATCTGGGGGCTGTGAAAAGGGCTCTAAATAATGGAATGGCCGCAGGTTCTGGAAGTTTAACCAAAGCTCAGCGGGGTATAGCTACCGCGCGGGGACAAAAGGCAAATGAAATTTTAGCCAAGAACTCTGGACCGATCGCAGATCAGTTGGGTGCAGCGTTGATAAAGGGACCGAGTGCCATACATATGAAAAGCGCTTCGGTCGAGGAAACGCGCCAGGAGAACGCCTACAAGCAAGCTAGAACTGGCGCCGATTCTTGGAGTGGTGCCTTTACTAGGCGAATTAACAGTTTTGTCTCAAGTGTGGCGAGTGTCGCTCGATCAGTTTTGCCAGAGAGATTTAGTCATGGAATAACTCAATACGCTCAGGAGCGTAGGGAAGCGACCAGAATAGGGGGGAGTATCGAAAGTGAACTGAGAAGTTATCAAGCCGAAAATCAAGATGCTTTTGCGGCTGAGGACACCGCAACCAATGCCAGGATGGTTGCCACTGGGGCTGGCGTTACTTCAAGCGTGGCCATAGCTGCAAGCGGTGCAACGGGCGGTGCGGCTTTGGGTATAGCCGCCGCGGGGGCCGCAGTAAAAGCTACTGCGCTTGGCGCTGCAGCAAAAAAAAGCTCGGAAGCGAGCGATCATTTTGAGAGAACAGTGGATTCGAATGCCACTGGCCGAGACCTTTTCCACAGTAACGTTAGTATTGAGCGCTCGGCAGGAAACAGGGCGCAGGCACACAAAGATATGACAGACGCGGGAAAAGCTTTAATTGCTCCTGTTGATCAGGTTAAAAGTGGAGTAAGTTCAAAAATCGGTAGAGCCATCGATTACTTCCGTGGCACGAGCACTGATAAGCAGAAGATTAAACAATCTAATGCAGAGTCGGCCCGCAACTTGGCGATCGCGGCGAGATTACGAGGAACATCTGAAAATGCCTCAGAGTCCAGTTCTCTGCCAGAGACGCCATCCTCATCTGCTTCCAACCCGGCGAAATCAGTGCCAACTCCTCGCCCAGAGGTGGGAGCCTTAAAGAAAAATGTGGGCTTCAACTATCAGTTAGAATCAGCGCTAAGAAGGGGGCCTTCGGAAGCAGTCACAAGGAGCCAGAGACAAGAATCTCAACAGAAGAGATGATTGTATATTTGGATTATTCCCAAGCGACGAGTTTAAGGAGCGAGAGATGCCAGTTGGAGAAGATGACCGTTTGACGAACCGAAACATGAATGCGTCGGGCAGAGGTGCTAATGTGAATTTAACAAAAGCGGGGATCCATAGGGCTTTGGCCGATAACCAGCAGAGCGCAATGCGCGAGGCAATTTCTCATAATCGAAAGCTCACGCCAAGCTCATCTCGTATTTCGCCCTCGGGAGAGAATGATGGCAAAGGCCTTCCTAGCGGTCGAAAAAATGTGTTTAAAAGTCTTGTGGGTGTGGTTATGGAGCGGAATAGGGAATATAAAGCTCTTCAGCGCCACGTTGCGGATTCTGATGTATCCACTGAAAGGGGAAAGGCTGTATTTTGGGGCACAGATGATCGGGATAAAGATATAGGAGCCAAAAACACTGCAGCCGCCTATGCGAAAGCCAACGACAAAAAGACCTTAGAGCAAACTCCTGGAGGAAGGGGGCTTGATAATTATGGAGGCGGTTGGAATTATCAAGCTGAAAGATTTAAGTACAGGGCTAAGGAAGGCCAAGAAACTGAACCGACCTCAAAACTCTGGGAGGACATCTCAGAACGTTTTGCGCAGCAGTCATCTGGGGACGTTGATAAAGTTTTTGGGGTTTCAAAAGACAATCCTTGGCTCGCGAATCCAAAATATAAGGAGACAGCGATATGGGAAAAGCGTGAAAGATCAATGATTGAAGCTCAGGGGCAAAAGATAAATAATTTTTACCAAGGGAGCCCTCAACTAACTCCGCATCAAAAGAGACAGGATTCTGCGCAAAATTCTTGGAAGGACACTGGCGGATTTAAAGGTCTGCCCGCGGCGCCTTCAACTTTGCGTGATACTAAGCCAAAGGAACCGAATAGCTAATAATCTATTGCGCCATTATCGAGATCAGGGATCTAGGTGAAAATCGGGCGAGTCTATCGACCTTCTCCCCTCGTTGCGTCTAATAGCTATTCCAGTATGCAGCTGACGCCGCTCATCCGCATTCAGGTTATAGCTCAGAAGCGTTTGATAGCGAGTTTGGAGTGGTTCAGTTAATGGCTTCTCGTATTGTCGTTTGCGCAGGAAAAAATCAGTCATATTCGATTTAATTGAAGGACGAGAGGATATGGACTCCGGGTGAACTTTACCTAGCTGGAGGTCGGGCCTTCCTCCAGTATGAATCCCGACCAGTTGGATAGAGTTCCTACCCTGATTTTTTAATTTGTTTTTCAAGTTAAACTCGAATTGCCCTTGAACCGATGTACCTTACGCCTAATTACTTCCTTTTTTCAAGGTAGTATTAAAAATTTTAGAAATCTAAATGTTCGGAGATGGGTTTGTCTCCGCCGATTTGGAGGGAACTTCGGCACAATAAAAACCATCATCATCAGTGTCACCTGCAGAAACACATTCTGGTAAATATACTACCTCTAATCTCTCTGACAGCCGTTCCTGCAGGGAATTGCGCAGAAGTTCAGCCTGATCCCTGTTTTCGAGTTGGCCGTATAGAACGATAACTCTTGCAGCACCAGTTGCAGTCTGAAATCTTGCACCGTAAGCGGGCTCAGCTGCTGGTAGCTCTTCTATAAGTTTTTTTGCAGCAGCCTCAGGCAACGGAAGCCCAACTCTGAGCGAAAAATCCGCGGCCAGCCCAGGGATTTGGAAAAGATCGATTTCGCGCAAATATGTCGGGTTCTCATCCAACCTTGATTGAATATCTTGGAGTTCCTCGTCTTTATGGATTTTCGGTGACACGCCCTCTTCGAAATTTTCTTCTTCCGTTGTTTTTTCAATTAAATCTTCAACCACATCTTTTGGCCTAGCTTTTAAAAGAGAGAGGTCAAGGTTTTTGAAGAGCGGAATTCGATCAGGCGGGATAAAAACGGCTATTCCGTAGCCGGTTGAGAGAATGGCTAAGCCTGCTATTATCTTCTTCAAGCTAGAATTTCACATAAGTGGGGTATTCAAAATAGCATATCTTTACGTTTTGTCCGAGTCCCCGTTTAAAAAATAGAAGAGGGCGTATTACCAAAAGGAAAGTATATCTTAGAAATCAGATGGCTGTAATTTTTCAAACCTATTCAGTAGCAGAAGCACACCTTAAAGTTCACGTTACGAAAAATTCTGGACTTGCGGATCTTTTTGTATATTCGGTTTCAAGTGTTGGAAGAGCTACCGGAGACTCTATTTGGTATATGACTGAGAGTCGGGCTCGTGCAACAAGTCGCATTTATTTATCTGCACTAGCTGAAGCCGCACTAGTCGTCTTTTTTGTCGATGCCCCCGCCAAGGCTGGTTGGAGAAAGGCAAGAAAACTTAGTCGTGCCTTGTGATAAATAAAAATGATTAGGCGGTAAGCTGATTTCCTATTCGGGCTCTGCGTCTTTCGAAGCTGTCTCTCATTCTGTTTAGTCTCTGTGCGTTTATAGGGTAACGCCAAACGAATGCTACTGCGCCAACATACATAAGCGCTTGAGGGACGACGTACATTAGAGATAGGATTTGAAGTTCTCTTGGGCCATTCCCTCCCTGTGGATCAAAACCCAAATACTGCAGTAACGGTAAACAGATACCTAAAGCAACTGCTCCTATCATTTTTTGTCCTAACGACCAAATAGCGATGTAGGCTCCTGCTACGTTCTCGCCTGCACGCTGCGATGCTATCTCAATCACGTCAGCTTTCATTGACATCGAGATCGCAGTGAAATAACTGCCCGAGGCACCAACACAAGCCAGGACAAAAACAAGAAGCCATGTATCGCCATTGCCGATTAGGAGAAATAAAGGGATCACCAAAGTAAAGAGAATTCCTCCAATAATGTACGTTTCTTTTTTTCCTATCCGTTCCGAAAGTTTTACCCAAAGGGGTAAAGTTAGGAGCTGCAAAAAGTAATGTCCCAGTAGGATTGCTGCTACATTTTCTTTCTCTCCTACCACGTGGACCGCAAACAGCATAAATAAAGCCGAGCCCCAAGCGGCACCCATATACTTGAGCATAAAAGCAATCCAAACAAGTTTGAAAGAGCCATTTTTCCAAACGGCCTTAAAATTTGTAGTAAGTGAAGCAGTTGAGCTGCCGTAGCTGTTCTTTTCTGGTACGAGAAATAAACAAATTGCGACGGTGGAGGGCAGTGCTATCAAAGCAAGAGAGCCGATAATCGTAAGCCCCTCTTTTGGTAGCCCACCGAAACCTGTAATCTCATTGGCCATAGCTGGCAGAGCAAGTACCGTGACATTGCCTGCATACGCAAAGACTTGTCTCCAGCCAGTTATTCGCGTTCTCTCATCGTAGTTTCCTGAGAGTTCAGCTCCCCATGCGTAGTAAGGGATATTAATCATAGTCCAGCCTAACCAAAGGAGCATAGACCAGACAAGAAGGTAAGAGTTCGTGACTTCCTCTTTCGGGTTAAATAACAGAAAAGCAGCTGTCATCATTACGACGGCTCCTACGTCCATCCAGGGTTTTCGTCTACCGAATCTGCTTTTCGTGCGATCACTCAAGAAACCGATCAGTGGATCGGTAATTACGTCACTTATCCTAGCAAGCATAAGAATAAGCCCGATATGGGCTAATTCCAGGCCAAAATCGGCTGAATAAACATAGGGTATGTAAAGCGTTATCGGGATCGAACTCAAATAGATCGCGTATTCCGGTATACCAAAAGCGACTAATTTGGAACGAGGGATCTTTTCTTCGGACAGGCTCATAAATTATTTTTCGTTTTTAATTTTATTTTCTACTGCGAGCCTTTCCATGGCAACCGGTGCACGAAAGTTTGAGCTTCGACCATGCTCTCAAATTTTTTTAAAACCTGGTTTCTCTTTGTTAACTTGAAATTTTGCCAACTGAACGATTTTGGATTTTCTGTCTTTAGCATTTAAAACGCCTTTCGCCGTGGCGATCCAAGTGTTTGTATTTAATTCATGCAAAAAGTAACCTCGTTTCTCTCCGTTATAAAATTTAATCTGCTTATTGTTTTTTAGATTCACTTGAACCGGGTTTGATAAGGGTTCAGGCCAGTTTGCAGATACCGATGAACTCACAAATTCAATTAGTTCAGTTTTTCTATTTAAGAAGGTATCCTCGCTCGCATCTATCGCCCAAAAAGAATGCATGTCCCCGCTGAGAACCAAAGGGTGTCCCGGGCTTCTTTCGATCGCGTTGAGAATTTCTTGCCTATTTTCTGGATAGGCGTCCCAAGCACCGATGTACCTTAATTCCTTTTTTTCATTTTCAAGGCGGAACGGTAAGAATGGTCCGGGTGAGGCAATCACATTCCACGAGGCAAGATTGCTCTTTAAATTGTCAACTAGCCAGTCGGTCTGCGCTCGTCCCAACATCGTGCGATTTTTTTCAAAAATATCATCGCATTTGTGCCTGAAGTTTCCGAATCCCAAGCTGGATTGCGGGTTCTGGTCACAGATCTCCCTTATCGATCTAAATTGACGAGAGTCAAGAAGCTTGATTTCTGCTAGCCTTCCGATTTTGATGTTTCGATGCAGGCTAAATTCGTTGGCTCCGAGAAAAGGATATCCGCGAACTGGCATGTGCTCATACCACGCTTGATAAGCGGCCGCTCGTTTTACAGTAGTTTCCGTTGAGTTATCTTCGACTGCATCATGATTATCAATCATTGCGAAAAATGGGACCTTCGCGTGCGCATTTTGAAGATGCTCATCGGTTTTGTAGAGAGCGTGCCGTAATCGAAACTCTGCTAACGATTGTGGCGGGCTTTCTGTCTCGTGTCTCCGGAAAGTCTCTCCGAAAGATGTGTCGTAGATATAATCGCCCAAATGCAGGATAAAGTCAGGTTCGTCTTCGAGCATATACTCGTATGCAACAAAATAACCATGCGTGTAATTTTGGCAAGAAGTAGTAACGAACTTGATCTTAGAGGAGTTGTTAATCTTTAATGGCAGAGTTTTTGTTTTGCCTATCCGAGAGAAATGCCCGCCGCATTGGAATCGGTACCAATAAACATGGTTTGATTCTAGACCAGATAGATCTATGTGCACTGAGTGAGCAAGTTTCGGAGACGCTGACACCCAACCACTGCGGATTATTTTTTTCATCTGAGGATCGAGAGAAAGTTCCCAGAAAACCGGTAGATCCGCAAAACCCGCGCCTCCTCCATTTTCCATTGGGTTCGGCGCTACTCGGGTCCAAAGAACAAATCCGTCTGGCGTGCAATCGCCGGACGCAACGCCCAGAGAAAAAGGGGATCTCTTAAATTTAGGTACAGGGCTCCCGACCGATCTGACTGGCAAAGCTGCTGCTAGGAGAGAGGATAAGATAAAGTTTCTGCGCTTCATAAGAGTTTCGGAGATTACGACTGTTCAGAGAATATAACGGCTTGAAGCAGGCGAAAAGTTAATTCAACGGTTTTCTGGAGTTTGGAAGAAAAATATAGAACCTCGGGCATAAGAATACCGTAGAATGTACCAAAAAAATGGTACTGACGATGAACAACATACTCGATAAGTTATTCGAAAGAAACAAGTTAAACCGAAGATTGCACTGGACCACGATTGCCTCTGAAAAAACTTTGCTCGCTGTTATTGGCTGTTTAACCGTGCTTGCAAGCATCGACTATGTTTGGGACATGTTTCTAGCGATGGAGATTACGTTGCCGGATCTGTTTATGCTTTTTATCTATGCCGAGATTATCGGAATGATAGGAGCCTTCTACTCAACCAACCGAATTCCCGTCACGCTTCCGATCATCATTGCCATGACCGCCCTTTGTCGATTGATAGTAATGCAGAGCAAGGATATGGAACCGACGATTCTCTTAGCAGAGGCCGGGGCAGTCCTTATCCTATCGGTGGCAGCTTATCTTATGAGTTTGAAAGAGAAACTTAGTTTGAAGAAGCTGGAAGAAAACGAGTCCTAAATAATCTTAAGAAAGCAATTATACCTGTTCAAAACTGAGCGCAGCGGAGGTCAGATGGAGGAGGGGACATTTGAGTTAAAGAAATTCGGGATCCAATCAGGTTTGGAGATTGATATTTCGCTGAAATATATCTTGGTAGGGGAGATCAATGAGAACAAAGATAATTGCATCCTCGTGCTTACATCCTATTCCGCAACACATGAAGATGCCCTAGAACTTATCCCAGACCGAGAAACTTTCGACACCTCTACCTTTTGTTTTATCATTATAAATATGATCGGTAATTCGGCCTCGTCTTCCCCTAGCAATACCTTAAATCCTTTTGATGGTCCGAGATTTCCGCTCGTTACAGTCCATGATAACGTTCGTGCGCAACACCAATTGATCACTGAAGAGTTAGGTATTACGCAGCTGAGATTGGTAATGGGCTTTAGCATGGGAGGGTTGCAAACTTTTGAATGGGCCTGCCAACATTCCAATATGATAGATGCCATCTTGCCAATCTGTGGAGCGGCGAAAGTCTCGAAGCACAACTGGCTTTTTTTAGAAGGCGCGAAAGCAGCGCTTCGAGCAGACCAGAAATTTGAGGGCGGCGATTACACAGAGAATCCTGAAATCGGTATGGATGCCTTTGCGAAAGTCTATGCCGCTTGGGTTTTTTCCCAGGATTTTTTTAGGGAAGAACTTTATAGAAATATGGGAATGGAGTCAGTGGAGGAAGTTGTTTCTTTTATGAAGGGCTACTTTGGTCGGAGAGAACCCAATGACCTTATCGCTATGATTGAAACCTGGCAGTCTGCAGACATTGCTTATAATAATCTCCACAAAGGCGACTTTGAGGGGGCCTTAAGAAGCATCAGTTGTAAGGCTATCGTGATGCCGAGTAGAACAGACCTCTACTTTCGGGTAGAGGATAGCGAAAACGAAGTAAAACATATGCCAAATGCTGAATTAAGAGTGATAGATTCAAAATTTGGACACGTTGCGGGCAGTGGATTGGATCCGGTCGGTAAGCGAGGAATTGGCTTGGCCATCAAAGATCTTTTAAGCTAGGTGATTCTTTATTGACTGTGCAAGGAAAAAAAATTCAGGTATGGGGCGTTGGAACTGCGAGAACTATGCGTGTCCACTGGATGTTGCACGAGCTTAAACTGCCATATGAGACAATCTCTATTAAGGCTAGATCTGGAGAGACCCAGAGTATCACTTATCTCGATATTAATCCGAAAGGAAAGATACCTACGCTGGTCCATGAAAAATTTGTGTTGTCGGAGGGTTTCGCAATATTAAGGTATTTGAGCAACCTTGTTGGTCATTCGAAGAAAGACTCCTTTCAGCTTTCGTTGGAAGGACAAGCAATTTATGACGAGTGGGCTTCATTTATCTTGATGGAACTCGATGCGACATCACTCTACGTAATTCGAAGACATAGAGATCTTGAGGAAATATATGGCCGTTCTTCAGAAGCGGTAAACTCAGCTGAAAAGTATTTTGAAAGAATGTTGGTTACAAGATGCAGAGAAGTTGACTTTACTGGTTATGTTTGGGGAGATCGATTTTCTGAAATTGATATTTTATTTACCACCGTCTTGGATTGGGCTCATTTCGCTGGTATAAAGCTGGAAGATAAATTCGTACGCTACGCTCGGCGCATGCATTCGAGACCCGCTTACCAGCGTGCTTATGATGTTAATTATACCTGATTTAAGCATCACATATATCTGAGATCCGATTGATTAAACCTGTCGACTTCGGTTTGGTTGTTGGAACTTTTAAGCTTATGCTAGGACTAGGAAAAACTTTCGGTATTTAGATATCTTTCGTCATTTTTTAGATCAGCAAGCACTCGCTAACGGTGAATCCTCCGACGGTCATATCGGTGTTTTTATTTCGAGAATCTCATGGGGTCTTTTCTCGCCCGAAACTGAAAAAAAAATGTATTGGTGGGGATTCCCTAGCATTGGACTAGGTGCCGTCAACGAATTTCTCAGTATGTTCCTGCTTTATTACTATAATCAGATACTTGGATTATCGGCTGCTTTAGTAGGCTTTGCATTGTTCATCTCGGTGGTTTTCGATGCTGTTTCAGATCCGGTGATCGCGTACTGGTCCGACCGTCATCAGGGTGAGTATGGTAGGAGGATACCGTTCATGTTCGCCGCGATCGTCCCGATGAGTTTGAGTCTTTTTGCCCTCTTCGTGCTCAACCTCGGTAATGCAGATTGGATTTTGTTTGCCCAACTGACCGTGTTAATCGTTGTTTTTCGAGTTTCTCAAACGCTTTTTTTTGTGCCACGAATGGCTTTAGGTGTCGAACTATATAAGGACTACACTGAGAGAAACCGATTAATAAGTGCAGGACAGGTTTTTGCGCTAGCAGGAATCTCAATTTGTATGGCTCCCATTCTTCTCCTGATGCCTGATTGGGATCAGGCACATCTTTACCCTTGGGCTGCTATATGGGTTGCATTTTTATTGGGTTGGTCCGCTTTTATGGGCACGTCAAAACTCAGTGCCGTTGAAAAAAATTCGTTTCAATCGAATCTGATTGGAAAAGCCGCGAGATTTTCTTGGGAGCAATTAAGACGCGAGTTAGTTGCTCTGTTTTTGAATAAGAACTGGATGACACTACTTTTTGCTTTCTTATTTTTCAGCTTGAATGGCGGTATTCAGGGGGGCGATGCGATCTACTTTAATAACCACCTTTTCAAATTTTCTCCCTCCGATCTTTTTTGGAGTGGTCCCCTTATGGTCGGCGGCGCCCTATTTGCTGCGCTTTTGGTGTCAAAAATATCAAAAGGACGAGATAAGAGAAGGCTTGTGATAATTTCGGGGAGCATGAGTTTCGTAATCGCTCCGTTGCTCGTTGGTTTATTGGCTGCTGAGCAACACTTTGGATATGACTTCCTGCCAGAGGCAGGGGGTGGAGCCCTCAGCCCGCTTTGGTGGCTTTGGGCACTTCATGGCTTTTTAAATGGCGGGGTTTGGGTTTTCTTTTTCATTATAGTGCAGTCTATGTTTGCAGATGTGGTTGAGGAACATCAATCAAAGACTAACTCCAGATCCGACGGGCTTGTTCTTGTTGGGAGCAATCTCGTTACCAAATTAGTCGGGAGTGTGGGTGTGCTTCTATCGGGAGTGATTATAAAATGGGCGGGATTTGATGATGCTAGCAGTCTCGAATTAAAAGCGGTAGCCGTTTACAACTTAGCCGAAATAAAGGTAGCAGTTTCTCTTCTTTTAGTTCCCCTGGGCCTGCTCTGTCTGACAAGATATACCTTGTCTGCGGAACAGCATTTAAGAAACTTGCGTAATCTAGGTTACGAAAAAGAGATCTGAATACAGCAAGGTCTCATGTTGTACTAATTTTTAATTAATATTGAGGAGAGAAAAAAATGACAGTCACTGCGGTAACAAGTTGGGAAGGAACACCCGAAGCCATTGAAAACCTAGTTCTTGGATCAAAGGCCTCGGCACCGGTTCATAAGGAGATGGGTGCGAAAAATCCCCGCCTATGGAGAGCAGCGGCTGGCGGCGGAATGGAATCCGCGTTTTATTCGTTGGAGTTTGAGAGTCATGCCGCTTACGGTGCCTTCAACGATGCGATGATCGGTTCCGAGTGGTGGAATGAGCAAATCATCAAGGCTGCCGGATCAGCTTACCCAGCCCTAAAGAACCTCGGGACAACGGTCTATTACGACGCTATTGAAATTGGATAAAAGATTGAGCCCCTTCAGGGGCTCCCTTTATTCCATTTTGTCGAATTGTTCCTCTATCGTTGCGAAGTTTCTGCTGGAGCACGTAGCTGCACGATTCCAAATTTTCATACCTTTGTCACCCGCACCTTCAGCAAACCATCCTTGGAACCCCTTTCCCATTTCCTCGAAGTCTGGCCAGACAGTCATCAAAGCAAAACTACCCGGTGTCATTTCTCCCGAGAAAGGCGTGAATATCCATTGTCCGGCTTTTGTCTCTGTCGATTCAGTATACTCCTCCACGATTTTTGTCAGCTGGCGGACATCGTCCATGGTTTGGCCTTTATTGAGCTGACACATCCAGAACTCGGCAACTGACGTCATGCCTTCGCTGGAGCTATGGTCATCCGCATGAGCGCCTACCGAGAGAAGTAAAAAAAATGCAATAAGTATTGGGAAAATCTTCTTCATAATATTTAACCTCTGCTTCTGAGATATGGATAAATTTTTAAACTACGCCAAACGCAAGCATTGCGTCCGCTACTTTCACAAAGCCCGCGATGTTCGCGCCTTTAACGTAATCACAACCGCCGTTACTTAAATGCCCCTGCCCATATTCGGCGCAGGTATCGTGAATCCCTTTCATAATATCCTTCAGCTGATCTTGAAGCTGATCTTCTGACCAAGATATCCGACCCGAATTCTGGCTCATCTCTAGCCCTGATACTGCAACACCTCCCGCGTTAGAAGCTTTTCCAGGCGCATACAATATCCCAGCTTTTTTGAAGACATGAACGCCATCAAGATTCACAGGCATATTTGCGCCCTCGCTCACGGCAATACAGCCATTCTTAACCAGCGTTTTAGCCTGTTCTCCATCCATCTCGTTTTGAGTAGCACAGGGTAAGGCTATATCGCATGCAATGCCCCACGGTTTTTCCCCTGCGTGCCAAGATGATCCTTTGAATTTATCTGCGTATTCTGACAGAGGAGCTCGAGCAACGGTTTTTTGATGTTTCACCCAATCGATTTTCTCCTGAGACATTCCATCGGGGTCATGAATGAAACCCTGAGAGTCTGATAAGGTTATGACGTTACCCCCTAGTTGAAGCACCTTCTCTGCCGCATGAGTAGCGACGTTTCCGGAACCAGAAATCACCGCAGTTTTCCCTTCACAAGAATCAGATTTTGTTCCGAGCATGTTCTGCATAAAGTAAACAGCTCCATAGCCTGTTGCTTCTGTTCGAACCAAGCTGCCGCCAAATTCGAGGCCTTTACCGGTTAGCACCCCCGTAAATTTATTGCTGATTCGCTTGTATTGACCAAACATGTATCCAATTTCACGCGCGCCTACCCCGATATCACCAGCCGGCACGTCAGTGTCCTCTCCAACATGTCGGTAAAGCTCAGTCATAAATGATTGACAAAAACGCATTATTTCGTTGTTCGATTTTCCTTTTGGATTGAAATCCGAACCGCCTTTTCCCCCACCCATCGGCAAACCGGTCAACGAATTTTTAAACGTTTGCTCAAAGGCAAGGAATTTTAAAATACTTTGATTGACGCTTGGATGGAAACGCAGACCCCCCTTATATGGACCGATCGCGTTGTTGTTTTGAACCCTATAACCTCTTTGAACCCTAATACTGCCGTTATCATCCTCCCAGCAGACACGAAAGCTAATGACTCTATCCGGCTCAGCAATTCTTCTGAGAATCTGGGCTTCGTGGTAATGAACTTTGTCCTCCATGAAGTCGTAGATATCTTCTGCGACCTCTCTGACCGCTTGAATAAATTCGGTCTCCCCTGGATTTCGTCGCTCTACTCCTGCCATAAATTGTTCTAGATCTACGTGGTCCGCTACGCTCATGCTTCCTCTCCAGCGTCTTTGTTTGATTGAGAGCCGACTAAAACATGTTTTTATAATTATTGGAAGTTAAGCCAAAACGTTTTTTGTTTTATAGGTTGAGGTAAAAGCGCAGTCACTCTTATGCGCAGTTCATTTTGATTAATAGTGATAAAAAATTAATCCAGCAGCAAAGACATATCGATAGCTTTAATTTTTTTTTTTAAATCTCCCATCGATATAAAATCGACTCCTGTTTTTGCAATTTCAAGTAAACTATTGATGTCGCCGATGCCCCCTGAGGCCTCGAGTTTAACTTTTTGTCTTGCAATTTCCACTGCTCGCATCATGTCAGAAATTGAGAAGTTGTCTAACAGTATCCAATCGGGCTCGCACTCTAATGCTTCTTTTAATTCATCAACGGTTTCTACCTCGATTTCGATTCTTGCGGAGTTATTAACCTTTTTAGCTTTTTCGATCGCTTTGGAAATCCCGCCAGCCGCTTTAATATGGTTTTCTTTAATCAAGAAAGCGTCGAATAGACCGATTCTATGGTTTTGGCCACCCCCGATTTTTACAGCATATTTTTGAGCTAGCCGTAGCCCCGGAATCGTTTTTCGTGTGTCAAGAAGTTGAGAATTCGTGTGTTTTATTTTTTCTACAAAATTTCTGGTCTTTGTAGCGACGGCAGAGAGAAATTGCATGAAATTGAGCATGGTGCGTTCAGCAGTCAAAATGCTTCGGGCCTTTCCATCTAAAGTAACCAATATTTCCCCAGAGGCAACCTCTTCGCCATCTTCAAACTGCCATTCAGTTCTTATTTCGGGATCAACCTGAAAAATAGTTTCTTCTGCCCAAACCTTTCCGCACAAAACTGCGGGTTCTTTGGCGATTACTTTCGCAGTTGCCTTTGTTGTCTCCTCAACAAG
>JAYYDI010000035.1:0-3635 GCA_036161055.1 Pseudomonadota bacterium | reverse complement strand
TGGATACCTACGCTGAGATCGCGAGGAAAAGAAGATAAGAAGGGTCCGATGGAGTTAAAGTGTTTAAGGCTTTAACTCCATCTATCCTGGCTCGTAATTAAGGTCTCCCGGTTTTGTCTCCCATCAGACCTTCGCGGTTTGTTTCTATACTACTAGAAAGATTTCCCGATCGTGAAGATAAGTGCTTGCGACTCGTCTGGGTTTCCAGCCGAATCTGCTTGGTCGGACAGCTCTTCACTGCTAAAAATCGCTGCTACTCCAATATCAAGATCAGCCACGGTCGTTCCATAACCAACTTCAAAATATTCTCCGTCAAATTCATCTCCAAATGAACCAAACGTGCCGTAAAAACCATTGCCTGGATCAATAGTCAGGCCAAAAAAGTCATAATCCTGCGGTGCACCAAAGCCGTCCCATTCACCAACAGAGTATTCTAGCGAGACCCAAGAATAGCCCAAGTTTAGATTAAACTCTTCGTAAGTGTCATCAAATTCTCCGGTGTAGTAGTACCCCGTAAACCCTACACTAGCAGAGAAACCAGCTTCAGTTTCGAAACCGTATCCAGCGTAAAGGTCTACTTCTAACCCGTCACCCACGTCAGCTGCCCAGGTGCCAACATAAAATCCACCGTTCTCATAGTCGGCGCCGGCACTCGCGGAAGAGTTCTTCTGCAATATTCCTCTATAGTAGTATTCGGATGCGTATCCAACGTTGAAAGAGACATCTCCCTCGGCGACTGCGGTGGACGACATCAACGCGCTCACAGAAAGTAGTGCCCCCACAGCGATTTGAGTCAATTTGTTCATTTCTTGCTCCTAAATGTAAGTAAAAATTAATTAAACTCAGGACAACTTCTGCAAGCAGCGGGCCAACTATCTATAAGCGTTTATAATCAGTGATTTATATGCGGTGGGAAACCTTTTGGATAATCTATCGCACCGATTAGGTGCATTGATTTGCACCAATTCTTCTCAATGCAGTGAAAGTGTGTCGACTTCAAGCCGAGTTACATCAGCAGATGACTTCCTTAGCTCGACTTTTCGGTCATGTCCAAGAAACCCCTGCTCAAATTCTACTACAAAGAATTTGACGCCCCACCACCTTGGTGCCCCATCTAGGAAGATCCGAACGACTTTTTGTGTTTGAGAAATATTCTCTCGAATAATCATTTTCTTGATGTCATAAAACCTTCCTCTGCTGTCTGAGACTTTTATAAGGTCTTTTTTTAGTTCAAGCAGATCAGAACTCTTCATTTCTATTTCTAAGTCAACTAGCATTTGTGCTTGAAGTGTCGAGTTTTTTCTGTTCTTTCCTCGCTGATTTTCAATCGTAATTGAGGCTATTTCTAAATAGAATCTATCGGATCTAATTGTGTCCTCACTCCGTTTTAATGCCTGCGCGGGTATGGTTATAAGCCCGGTCTCATCCTCAACAATTTCCCAAGAGCCATCAGCTTTCAATCGAGCTCTCGATCCATCGCTCAGCGTGCCAAATCGATCTTCCGATAGATAGGTCCAGCTCCCATCATCTTTGAGCAGCACTTCCCTGCCAGCATCAGTCAAAATTCTCTGATCTCCAAAAGCCGGCAAGGACAAAAGAAACACTAAGTGAATATTAAGAATTTTTTTCAGGACCGAATAACGCATATTTCTCGACATAGCTTTCTCAATGAATGAACCTAAGACCTTAAAACGCGAATGCTCTAACTTCAAACCAAAATTATTTTTTTGCTAAAAGATAAACCATAGATAACAAATAAGGTATCCTTAACCCTTTTTTGGGTGTTTCAACATGGCGGAACTTCTCCTACCTTATGCGGCCGAATGCTCTGAACGTTTAGCCGTAGCGGACGAGTTTGGATCTACAAACTGGAAAAGCTTTAATCAACGGGTAAATCAGTTAATCCATGCGCTTCGAAGACAAGGGTTAAAGGCTGGGGATACTTTCTCTGTGCTGAGCGGTAATAGACGCGAATATGTTGAAGCATTCGCTGCTGCAGCGCACGGAGGTTGGTTGTTAGTCCCAATAAATTGGCATCTAGTCCCATCGGAAATATGTTATATCCTAGAAAATTCTGAATCCAAGGCTCTTCTTATAGATTCACGTTTTTATGAATTAGGCGTTCGGGCAGTTAGCCTTGAAAACGCTCCGAGCATTTCACCTCTTGTGGTGATCGGAGAGCACGAGACCAATTATTCGACTCAGCTCAAAAACATCCTCACCTACGAAGAATTTTTAGCAGTGGAAGAAAGTGAAGAGCCAGAGGAGCAGAACCTCGGAGGACCTATGTTCTACACCTCGGGGACTACGGGGCATCCTAAAGGAGTCAAAAGCGCACTTTCCCAGACCGGAACTCCCGTTGGCACACTAAAGATGATCGGAGATGGACTCTCCGGCATGCTTTCGATTCAGCCGGGAGGGAAAACTCTTTTAGTCGGGCCAATATACCACTCTGCGCAATGGGCATTTTCCTTTCTACCGATGCTCGCTGGCAGCAGCATCATCATGCGACACAAGTTTGACGAATCAGAAACATTAAGACTTATAGACGAACATGAAATAACAAATATTCATTTGGTCCCCACCCAGTTCACAAGAATGCTTAGATTGGATGAAAAAGAGAAAGCAAGCTTCCAAGGGCGCAGTCTAAACGTAGTCTGGCATGGAGCAGCACCATGCCCACCTCAAATAAAAAAACAAATGATTGAATGGTGGGGACCGGTTATATGCGAATACTATGGGTCAACAGAAGGTTCTATTGTCACAACAGTATCTAGCGAAGAATGGTTAGCTCGGCCAGGGACACTAGGCAAGCCAACACCTATAACGGAAATTGTTGTGGTTAAAGAAGATGGAACAAAAGCAGAGGCTGGCGAATCCGGGCAGCTCTATGTAAGAAACCTTATGGGATCTGATTTTGAATACCACAATGATCCCGAGAAAACAGCGCAGGCACACAAGGAGCCTGGTTTATTCACTTTTGGAGATATCGGTTACCTTGATGAGGACGGCTATCTTTTCATGAGCGACAGAAAAATTGATATGATAATTTCCGGCGGAGTAAATATCTATCCAGCAGAAATTGAAGGCGTCCTGATAAACCATGAATCCGTTTTAGATGCTGCCGTTTTTGGAATTCCAAATGAAGAATACGGAGAAGAGGTAAAAGCCGCGATACAGCTCGTTGAGGGAGTCTCTGCCGACGAGAGTCTGGCAGCCGAATTTATAACATACTGTCGAGAGCACTTAGCCGGTTTTAAAGTCCCAAAATCGATAGATTTTGAGGCAGAGCTACCGAGACACCCAACAGGCAAACTCTTAAAGCGGATTCTACGGGACAAGTATTGGAAAGAGCAGGAGCGAAAGATTTAGGCCGGATTGGTTTTAACTTTTAGCTACGAGGATCATTTCACTAACGTCAGTGTATTTCACCCTGGGCCGGCCTTGAGCCTCTCCCTTTTGCAATTCTAACCGGTCTATATTTTCCCACTCCGGGTAGGTCACAACTGCGCTACCTATTCCGTAAATTAGATCCTCTACTCCCTTGATAGAGGGATCCTCAGGAATATTAACCTTCCCCAACCCTATGTCTTCAATCATCCTTGCAACAGTCTCTTGAGCGCAAGTCTTGTTTG
>JAYYDI010000034.1:0-5396 GCA_036161055.1 Pseudomonadota bacterium | reverse complement strand
TCTAGAAATACGCATTTCGCTCCATCTGATAAAGTGACAAGCCCGGCGTTTTCTAGATCCGTTATAACTGCCTTTAGTTGGTTATTATAGAAACTTTCTGCAACCGTATTTTTTTTCTCCAAAGAAACTCCCAACCGGTCGTAAACGTTTTGGCAGTGGTAAAGCGACTCCGTGACGAATTGAGACCAAAGTTTCATACAATGGGGATCTTCGGATTGCAGTCTGACTACAAATTCTCGAGCAGATTTTGCAAAATCCTCGTCCTCTTTGAATAGCTTGGACGCTTTCTTGTAAAAGAGCTCTAAATCTTTGAGCTCATTCCCTAGATTTGTTTCGCTTTCTGATAATCTGTCCATGTAAGCTAGCAGGCTCCCGAACTGCGACCCCCAGTCTCCAACGTGATTGACTCGTATTACCTCATGTCCTAGGAACTCCAGAATTCGTGAACATGCGTCGCCTATGGTGGTTGATCTGAGATGACCAATATGCATTTCCTTTGCTAAGTTCGGAGACGAAAAATCCGTTAGAACTTTTCTTTTTCTCTGGAGCGATACTCCAAGGCGAGGATCTCTTTTTACATCGAATAATATCTTCGACAGAAATTTCCCTGAGAGCGTAAAATTAATAAAACCGGGCCCCGCTATTTCTATGTCAAAAATTTTTTTATCATTTTTTTCTTGCAGTAAGGATGCTAGGTCTGATGCTAGTTGGCGTGGGTCTCGCCCTGCTTTTTTAGCGGCACCCATGACACCGTTTGCTTGGTATTGGCCGTGCTCGGGTCTTGCGGATTGTTTGACTACTGCTGAGCCATCTACCCCTAGCTCGCATAGGCAATCGGTCGCTTTCTCCTCTAAAAAGATTTTTAGGTTCATCTCCTACCAGTTCCGGTTTAACAGAAATCTATCCTGTTTTTAAGTTATTGTGCCTTCTCGTACGTTAGCTTTTCGCAGAAAAACCTAAAGTCCTCTCTGCGGCAGAGGAGCTCATTAATTTCTTTAAAGCCTTTTAGCTCTTCAAGACCCTTATCAGTGATTGCATATTCTCCTCTCTTTACTCTCTCAAACCAACCGTAAAAATTTTTCGAAAGAATGTTGTCTGCTCTTTTTCCAGCGAAGCTCCTAATATGCTTCAGTTTTGTCGGTCCAATTTTCTTTAAAATATTTGCAATAACGACAGAGGTCTCTTTATAAGCCGTATAAATTGGAACCTTTGTGGAACCCCCAGTATTTGGATTAATGCTTCTGTTGTCTAGCTCAATAAGCAATTTTTGCCTCTCTCTCAGATTTACTCGATCCTCAGACTGGGGTTCGAAGACTATTTTTGCTGTCGTGCGAATGGGACTCGTGTAAACGGTAATTAAACCTAAACCCAACCTTCTTATTACCTGCTCTTTCAACCGCAAGGCTTTATTTTTTTTTTCTTTTTCGGGCACACATAAGAAGACTTTATTTGTTAATTTTTGTCGCTGGACACCCTGAGAAAGAAGCTCTAAGTTGAGAGTTTTCTTGAGTTCGACTATTACTAACTCTTCTTGCTTCCTTCCAATCACATCACAATTTATCGCCTCAGCGTAGACGTCGAAACCCAATGACTCAAGGAGTGATTTGACCGGAAGATATAGAGCTGTCTCTTTCACGAGTCTTTAAGCGCCGTTACTAAGTCTTTGCAAAGCCCAGAAAATCCCGAATTGCTCATTACTACTACTCGGATCCTCTTTTTTTCTTTTTCTATTCTTCGTAATATATTTTTCTTGAGTGTTTCTAAATCCGGAATAATTTCGGCCTTATCGTTCTCTAAAATGGTCATGTCCCAAGTGATCGATTCAGGTTTGTACCAAAGAACATGGTCAGCTGTTTGCGAGCTTTTTGATAGCGTCTCTTTGTGGTACCCACTTCGCATTGTGTGAGACGCAGGTTCGATGACGGTTAAGATAAAATCTTGAGGAGCGGATTCACGCAAACCTCGAAGGGTTGATTCTATAGCCGTCGGATGGTGCGCAAAGTCCTCGTATAGAGTAATATTCTGGTTCGCAAATATTACTTCCATGCGTCTCTTGACACCCTTGAAATTTTTTAAAGCTTCGCAGGAAATGCCTACTGAGACCCCAACGTGTTGAGCGGCAGCAATCGCTGAAAGTGCGTTGTGAAGGTTGTGGTCGCCAATTAGCGACCATGTAAATTCAATTGGATCTTTCTCTCCCCAAGAAATTCTTAGACCATCTTTTTGTTCAGTGAGAGCTCCTGAAAAATTCTCATCCATTATTTGCTGCTTCTCAGACCAGCATCCCCGGGAAATAACCTCTTGTAGATTTTGGTCTGCCCCCGGGTATATTACTAACCCATTTCGTGGGACTGTTCTGAGCAATAGGTGGAATTGTTCTTTTATTTGTTCTAGATCAACAAAGATATCTGAATGGTCGAATTCTAGGTTATTTAAAACAAGAGTTTTAGGACGGTAATGCAGGAACTTGGATCTGCGATCAAAATAAGAGGTGTCGTATTCGTCAGCTTCAATCACGAAAAAAGGTCCTTTGCCAATTCGAGCAGAAGCAGAGAAGTTTTTGGGCAAGCCCCCAATCAAAAAGCCAGGCGCTAATCCAGCCTCTTCAAGGATCCAAGCGATCATTGACGTTGTGGTAGTTTTTCCATGCGTACCAGCAACAGCGACCACCCACCGATCATAAAGAATAAACCGATAAAGCCATTCAGCTCCCGACATGAAAGGAACTCCGTTTTCGAGCACAAATTCAAGTGCCGGATTCCCCCTTGAAATATTTGCATTGCCAATAACCACAAGATCAGTCGCGCTTGGAATGGAAGTCGTTTTGTAGCCTTGATCTAGAGCGATGCCTAAATTTTGCAACTGATTGCTCATAGGTGGGTAGATGTTTTGATCGGTCCCCGAAACAACGTGGCCCAGTTCTTTTGCTAGACAAGCGATACTTCCCATCAATGGTCCACAAATTCCCAGTATATGGATGTTCACGGTCAACTTATTGAAAAATTTAGTGCTGTGAGAACGCTTATTATTTCTATTAGAAGCGCTAGGCATGTTCCTTGAACCATGCTCACATCAGCAGATTTGTGATATATGAAACCAGCAATGCCCAGCCACCAACCTAAACAAACTAGACTAACCGAGTTTGCTACTATAAGAAGGTTTGAATTTTCGGCATAAAGAAGTGTTAGATTGAAAGGCAAAAGTATGAGGAGCATGATTGCATTCGTACCTAACAAAGAACATATCGCGGGGATAAAAGTATTTTCTCGGTTCTTGAACTTGAGTAGCATGAAGGTTAGTGACAGTTGGATAATGATTCCAATAATCGTCGAGGACAAAATTTTCAGGAAAGATTGTTCGGGACGAGTATTTATGAGAATGGTAAACGCGATTATAAAATAAATCGTGAACGTTATTAGCGCCGCAAATGTTGAATTAGGTATTTTGGATGGAGTTTCTCTTAGCAAGCACAATCGCCAAAAAAAACTTATAATCTGAAGCATTTCATTTGTATCCTAAGTTAATTTTTCGCACCTGCGGCATCAGGGCACCAAATAACAATGTCAAAAGTAATAAAGCGATTCCACTTGTAAGCAGGCCCGCTTGAACGCTTGTTGTTTCGGCTATATAACCGATCGGCAAAATTCCGAGGGGCATCAGCCCGTGAGACATCATGTCAACGCTCATTATCCTGCCTCTCATGCTTTGCGCAACTTGAAGTTGCATTACTGATCTGTTCATCGACATGTTGATTGCTGAAACAAATCCTATGAACCCTATGACAATGGTTGAGATAAGATAGTCGTTAGTGGTCGAAAAGATTGCTACAAGCCCTCCCCATAAAGCACCGGTACCGATGATCCAAAAACCTTTTTTCGTAACCGAACTCATCTTAGCTAATGTCAGAGATCCAAGGATCGCTCCAAATCCCATGCCTGTCATTAGAAGACCAAGATCCTCTGGGCCTCCGTTCAAAACGTCGGTGGAAAATGCTGGAAGCAAAGTATTTATGCTTAGACCAAAAAGAAAAGGAAGTATTGACAATAGTATTAAGCCGCCAACTATGGGTGAGCTGACCACGTACCTAAGGGCTTCTTGCATATCTCTTAAGGCGCTTCTTTTTTGTGTTTGCGTAGGCCTTCCAGGGTGGACAATAAAAAGGACAGCCATCGCAGAAATAAAATAAAGTAAAGAGAGAATCACGTAGACTAGTCCTACGCCGAAGCTTGAGGTTGTGTTTCCGTCGGCGAAAATAGCAATTATAAATCCCGCAGCAGCAGGCCCTACTATTCTTGCGAGGTTCCAGCATGCGCTATTGAATGCCATTGCGGTAAAAACGAGGTCCTCTCCAACTACCTCTGGAATAAAAGCAGTTCTCGCCGGCATCGATAACGCAAGCGCTGTCCCATTCAAGAATCCAATCACTAAAAAAGCAGAGAAATCTGCGTTGCCTGAAAATATTATCAAGGCCATAAATAAGGTAGCAATGCCGTTTATAAATGGTGCCCAAGCTATGATAAGTTTTTTAGCAAATCGATCAGCTAAAACTCCGCCCAGCAGTGAGAAAACAACTTGGGGGATCATAAAAGAGAGTGTTACCCAAGTTAACTTAATTGCCGACGCGGTCATTTCATAGACCATCCAACCTTGGGCGATTAGTTGCATATTTAGAGCGAAGGCTGAACCTAACAAGCCGACCGAAAGATACTTATAATCATTCACTCTCAGGGACGCGAAAATGGACCTCACGTTCTCTATCGGCAGCTCTTTGTCTGTTGTGGCCATTTGATATCTTTATTCTTTTTATTTTAGTGGAATGCCAAAAGCCGACATCCAAAAATCCAAGGATTTTTTTAAGAGCTTGCACGGGCAGCGATGAGCCCATTGGATATTGACCGACTATCTTTCTTGCTTTCGGCTAAGCTCCCAGTTATGACTCGAACGCTTCTAGGCGTTAATCTGGAAGTCCAAGAACGCGCTTTGCTATGATATTCATCTGCACTTCGTTAGTGCCGCCGTAGATAGTAACTGCGCGCGTGTTTAGCCACGAACGCGTGCTTTCTATTTCTCGTTCAGAAAAACCATCTCCTTCCCAGCCGATTCCCTTGACTCCCATCAAATCGGATTTTATCTCGGTAAAGTCTCTAGCTAAATTTGCCCCGACGAGTTTGAAGATCGACGTAGTCGGGCCAGGGGTCTGCCCGGAGGAATTCTCTTGGCTTACCCTTCTCGCGGTTAACTGAAATGCTCGCTCACGCATCGAGTGGACAAGCACCTGATCTCTGCGAGATTTCTCTGCAATCAGTCCGTTATCCTCTCCTGAATATTTCTTCGCGAGAACCGCTAACTCATTCTTCGGCATCTTTTTATCTTTTTTCTTCGAAGCTCCGGCTAAT
>JAYYDI010000033.1:0-5989 GCA_036161055.1 Pseudomonadota bacterium | reverse complement strand
GCTATGCAGGAATGGATTTAGCCCTAGTCGCGGCTTTAACGAAACTGTATGACCCAGAACAAATATTTACCCTTGACCCGCTAGCCTGGCCTCTCTTTGCAAACAAGGAGTTACTGCAGGGATTACCGCCTCACTATATTTCGGTTAACGAGCTCGACCCGCATCGCGATGAGGGAATCGCTTATGTTCGAAAGTTGCTGGACGCGGGTGTTCAGGCTTCAAGCAGAACAATTAACGGAACGCATCACGTAGCGGAAATGAAGTTCCGTAAGGAGGCTCCCGACATATTCTTTGATACTATCGGGAGCATTAAGAGTTTCGCAGACAGAGTTTCAAGTGGCCTTTGAGCCTCTTTATCAAAATGCGTTGTTACTTAGCCTTTATTCTGACAGGCAAACTCTTTAGGCCGGTAACAAAATTTGACTCCATCATTTTTGGAGTTCCATTAAGTTCGATTTTTTTTACTTTAGCAAAGAGCTTTTGATATAAAAATTTCATCTCAAGCTTAGCTAAGATATTGCCAAGGCAATGATGGGCACCATGGCCAAAAGCAAGGTGACGGTTTGGTCTCCTGTCGGCGATGAACTCAAACGGTTTCTCAAAAACCTCATCGTCTCTATTTCCAGATGGGTACAAAAGCATCAGCGCGTCACCTTTTTTTATCTTGGTGTTTCTGATTTCGTAATCCTCGGTTGCGTGGCGCATAAAATGTTTTACGGGGCTTGTCCAGCGGATGGCTTCGTCGACCATTAGAGATAGATCTATATCTCCAGCGATTGCCCGCTTCATTTCGTTTGGGTGTTCCAGCAAAGCGAGGAGGCCGCCCGCTGACGCGGAGCTCGTCGTGTCATGTCCTGCCGTTGCAATGATCACATAATAGGAGACCGTCTCCAGTTCTGTTAAGGGCTTTCCATTGACTGTCCCATTTGCGATTATGGACGCCACGTCATGTGAGGGTTTGACCCGACGTTCTTCCGTGATTTGTGAAAAATAAGAGAAATAATCCGCGATTGTCATATTGGTATTATTTTTGTCTGAGGAAATTCGTTGCATCTCGGGATCGCTATCCCCCAAAAGTTCTTGAGTTAGCTTCAACATTAAGTCTTCATCTTTATGAGGAATGCCTAAAATCATCATTATGACTCTGAGTGGAAACCAAACCGCAACATCCTTAACAAAATCAATCTCTTCACCCTTGTGGAGCATTTCTTCGATAATGTCGTCTGCTAACTGCTTCACTCGCTCTTCAAATTTTTTTAAGTTCTTCGGAAGAAACCATTCCTTAGTGAGGGCACGAAATCCAGAGTGCTCTGGTTCGTCCATGTGTATCAGTGTTTTTAACCACGGGCCGGTCTCCTCAAGAATACTCTCAGTTTCTTTTGTTTCGAGGACAGAGTTAAGCGTGTTTTCAAAAATACGGTTCTGTTTTTCAATCTCCAAAATATCGCTGTGTTTGCTAACTGCCCAGAACGGCTTATATTCGTCTGCTTGAATACAAACTAGATTATTTTGCTGGCGCATTCCTAAAGTAAGCTTATGGTAGTAATCTTCGTCAGCAAATGTAGATGGCTTTACTATATCCTCGTATTGCATAAGTTCCTAGTCTGAGTCGCTATGCTTGGGTTACCAATGATTATCGCATTTTTTAAACTAACTAAGACGTTTCTTCAAGAAAAAGAGCTAATTAGAATCCAGACACCGAAAATAGGGGCAATCAGGAAGACAATCATGGTAACCGTTTGCTCGGTCTCGCTCAGTGATATCTCGTTCACATCCGGCAATGTTAAAAAGAGCATAACCCTCAGCACTAGTGAATAGATAAACACCGTATATAGAATAGCGAGGGCTGCTCGAACGCCCTCTGTATCGGTTACAAAACGAAGCATCAAAATCAGTCCCACAACTGCAGCAACAACGGCAATACCGTGGATCAATTTAAAAACTTTGAGATAGCTTTCCTTTCCGAAAAGTTGGTTCAATAACGCAAGTGATAGAAGACCACCAAAAACTGCGACAATTGAACTCGTATCCACAAAGGGCCCGATGCCCGCCGCTCCGTTCATTGCTACAGCAGTAAGGCCCAAGAAAGCAACTCCCGCAACAATCGGCAACGCCAGACCTTCTGTTTTTACGAGGTCTGTCTTTTCTTTGCTGGAGAGAATGTACAGCGGGCCCTTTAGGATGAGGGCGTACAAAACCGGTAAAAAGACGAGCTGTAATCTAGGCACGAGCTCGTTGACTTCTTCGAGGTTTCTCATTACTCCAGAGATTCCAATGAACATGCCTAGAAGCGCGACATCAAATATTAATTGATTGGATACATTTATCGCTTTTTGAAAATTTCTTGTAGCTATAATTGCAAATAAAATCGGTCCAAGAATCCAAACAAGGCTGGCGGGGTCATATAAATTGATGAACATTTTCCGTCTCCTCACACATAATAAACGAATTAGATGTAAACGTTACCATATGCTTATGGATACCGGGAGGGGAGACCTACTTATTTGGAGAGGGTGGCGGGCTTCTGAGATAGAAGTCCGCCACTTGTTCTTTTTAAGAGAGTGCTTCCTTTGTGGTTTTGACTATCGCCGCTGCTACTTTATACGGATCAGCATTAGATGCTGTTCTTCTGTCTTCGAGTCGCCCTTTCCAACCGTCTTGAACGGTGCCAACGGGGATGCGGATAGACGCGCCGCGGTCAGAGACTCCGTAACTGAATTCGTCAATCGATTGTGTTTCATGATCCCCCGTCAGCCTTTGATCGTTATCTGCACCGTAAACGCTTATATGTCGCTCAATGTTTTTGCCAAACTCTTCACAGATTTTCGTGAAGGTTTCCTCTTTTCCTGAGTCTCTCATGACGCCATTGGAGAAGTTCGCATGCATTCCGGAGCCGTTCCAATCAAGTTTTCCAAAAGGCTTCGGGTGCCAGTTAATCGAGTATCCGTATTTTTCACCGGTTCTTTCCAACAGGTACCTAGCTACCCAGGTCTCGTCCCCGGCTTGTTTGGCGCCCTTGGCAAAAACTTGAAACTCCCACTGCCCTGCAGCTACTTCCGCGTTGATGCCCTCAACATTGATGCCGGCCTCTAGGCACATGTCCATGTGCTCGTCTACACAATTTCGTCCAAATGCATTGGAGGCTCCAACCGAGCAATAGTAAGGGCCCTGAGGTCCAGGAAAACCGCCCGGCGGGAACCCCGGTGGTAGGTTCGTATCTATGTCCCAAAGGAAATACTCTTGCTCGAACCCGAACCAAAAATCATCATCATCGTCGTCGATGGTAGCTCGGCCGTTAGAGGGGTGTGGTGTCTCATCTGCGTTTAGTACTTCAGTCATTACAAGATAGGCGTTGGTCCTGTCTGGGTCCGGATATATAGCTACCGGTTTGAGCAAGCAATCTGACGAACTACCGTCAGCTTGTTCCGTAGAACTTCCGTCGAAAGACCACATCGGGCACTCTTCTAACGTCCCCCCAAAATTGTCTCTAACCTGTGTTTTACTTCGCAGGCTTTGAGTGGGCGCGTAGCCATCCAGCCAGATGTACTCTAATTTCGCTTTCATGATATGGTTTTTCTCCTTTGTTTCGAGCTAAGTCCGAATAACTTAGTTAAATAAGCAATAAGTTTCGTAAGCTACATTCGCGATTTGTTAACATAATCGAGCAAGTTTTATGCCACTACCTTCGACTTCTAAGCTATTGTTTTACGGTGTGAAAAACAACGTCGGGTTAGCGTACATAGCACCAATATAGGGCGTTAATGAATCCGACAAGAAAAAAATGCACTTATATGAGGCGGCTGCCAAGCAGTTTGAAGGTTTCGGCCAGAGACTATACTCAATAGAAGGGTATAAAGTTATGAAGAAACGCCATTTTCCGAGAAGAAATCAGCGTTATGTTGGTTTCGCGACTGACAGCTCAAGGTGGGATCACTTCACTAGCCGCGATGACGATATTTTTATCTGCGCACCGTGTAAATGTGGAACCACTTGGACTCAGGCCATTTGTGCCCTTTTAATTTTCAAGGATCCAGAACATAAAAAGCAACCAGCGATGATTTCTCCATGGATCGACGCGCATCTGATGCCAGTTGAAGCGATGAACGCGATGCTTGATGCACAAAATCATCGAAGGTTCTTGAAAACCCATACGCCTTTTGATGGGATTAATTATTATCCTGGTTCAACTTATATCCTAGTGTACCGGGATCCAAGAGACGTCTATTTTTCTCTTCGCAATCATATTGAGAATATGAATATAGATGTTCAACCAGAGTGGTTAACAAATGATGTGAGCGAGAGTTTTAGAAATTGGGTCCTAGCGCCAAATGTCGTGGGAACGAGTGAGCTCTTTACTTTGTCTGAGTTGGTGCACCATTATTGTAGTTTTCTAAGATTCAAACATTTGCCTAACATCCATTTTTTTCACTTTAGTGATTTCAAGAGAAATCTCGTCGCTCAGATGAAGCGAATGGCAGATATTTTGAATATTGAAGTTGAGTCGGAACTGATCGAACGCCTCGCTGCATCAGCCGATTTCGATTCTATGAGGAACAACGCTTCACAATATGTCCCTGCATCAGGAATGCAAGTATGGAAGAGTGAAACACACTTCTTTAATCGAGGTGATACATACAGGCACTCAGAGTTGACTGATCAAGACATAGAACTTTACAACAAATCAATGGCTCAACTGATTGATAAAGACAATATTGAATGGTTGGAGTCAGGTTATACTTAATCAGCTTTTTGCGTCTTGACGGGAAAAGCTTTAAACACTCAATACACAATTGTCTTCGAGCAAACTTTCTGAGATAGTAATCTCAAGGAAACCGGTCCTAACAAGTGCACAAAAATTTTAACCATACGGAACAAACGATGTATAAACTTAGTTTAGTAAAAATTTTCTTACTGTTATCTTTTATCCTGGGCTCGTCATCGTTGCTTGCAGCGGAAACCTATTTAACTGACGGAAAGGGCCCGTCCGGTAGCGACGTAAAAATTTATATTTCTAAGATTCCGCAGCTTAAATACCCCAGGAAAGCTCTGCGGCTTGGAGTAGAAGGATACGTTAAATTGGGTTTTGACGTGAGTGAAAATGGGGATTTGGTAGATCTTCGGGTAGTTGACGCAAAACCGAGAGCGTTGTTCGATAAGTCTGCAATGCAATTTATGGGAGGGATGAAATTTCTTTCTCCGAAAGAAGACGGGGATTCTGTGAGAGCAAGAGATGCGGAGTTCACTGTGAAATTTCAACTTAATTAGCCTCGAGATTTCACAGATGACGATCAAAACTACAATAGTGCTCATTATTCTCGCTGGATTTTGTCTTGTTTTCGGCGCTAACTTTTATTCATCTAATCTGCTCAACGAGGCGAATCAGGAATACAGCTCAGATAACAGTCTTCAAAGCTACACATCGGCTTGGTTTAGTAACATGGATATCCAATTCGAGAATAAACTACTGATCTATGATCCTCTTGAGGGAATGGCCTCAAATGCGGACCTCTGGGATGCAGAGTTAGACAACTTCACTGGTACTGACGGTCCGAACCCTCTTTTTGAGGCACTGCAGAGAAAAGATGCTGAGTCTGCTGAGGGGTTGTTCGCGAAGATTTTTTCTGATGCGATTTTTGAGGAACAAATTACTTTTGCTGTGGCCTATGACCGAAGAGGTCTTCAGTTGTATTGCGAGTCAAGTCTTTACGTCGTGGGTATTGATCCATGCTCCCAATCAGCCCAACCGGACTACTTTTTGAATTTTGGGTCATTCGTGAAGTCTCTCGATAATGGCTCGTCTCGCAGCGTCATAAAGATAAAAGACCTGACTAACGAAAAGCCAGTGTCCATAAATGACACATTAGCGTTTTCCCTCAAAGATGAAAATGAAAAACCGATCGCTGTAATAGTATTGGGTAGAAATGTCATTGATAGCCTCGAACAATTCTCAGAAAACTTTGAGATCGAAACGGCTATAGCTCTGGACGAT
>JAYYDI010000032.1:0-5313 GCA_036161055.1 Pseudomonadota bacterium | reverse complement strand
ACTTCTATCTTCGTTAACATATGATGCAAACCATGACCAAATTCATGAAACCGAGTGACTACTTCTTGATGACTAAGAAGCGCTGGGTTTGCTCCAATCGGACCAGAGAAGTTACAAGTCAAAAAAGCCACGGGGTCTTGTTTCTCGCCCTGTAAATTAGTCCTCTTTACTCTGCATTCTGCCATCCATGCGCCCCCTTTTTTATTTTCTCTCGCATAGAGATCTAAATAAAAGCTTGCTACTACTTTTCCTTTGCGCAAGATATCAAAAGTCGATACATCATCATGCCATGTCGCTAAGTTGTTACTCTCTTCGAAGTCAATTTCAAAAAGCCGTCTCGCGACCTCAAACATTCCTTCTAAAACTCTTGGCAGAGGAAAAAAAGGTCGAAGAATCTCATCAGATATTTCAAATAGATCTTGCTTCAGTTTCTCCGAATAGTATGCTTGATCCCATGGTTCTATCTTTTTTAGACCATGGATTGTTCTTGCATGGATCTCTACCCGTTTCATTTCCTCCGCGGCTTGAGGTTTTGCTTTTCCGCCAAGCTCTCGCAAGAAAGATAGGATTTCCTCTGGAGAACCAGCCATTTTCTTGGCAACTGAGAGCTCTGCGTAATTCTCGAATCCGAGTACCTTCGCTAAATCTTGGCGCTTTTTTAATAATTCAGAAATAATTTCTGTGTTGTCGTATTTCTCTCCGCCGGAACCAAATCTTGAAGCGCGCGTACCATATGCTAAGTAAAGCTCTTTTCGCAGCTCACGGTTATCGCAAGGGGTCATGATAGCTAGATAAGTTGGTATTTCTAAGTTTACTAGGTAGCCTTCCAACTCTCTGTTAGACGCGGCCTGACTCATAAGACTCAATGCATTTTTCGGTACCCCAGATAGTTCAGAAACATCGGTGATTACTCTCTGCCACTCTTGAGTGGAATCTAAAACGTTGTTGCTGAACTGAGTGCTTAAGGTCGAGAGGGAACTTTTCAGATCTAGTAATTTTTTTTTTTCAGATTCGGGCAAATTCACACCCGCTAAGTGAAAATCCTCTATAGCATTGGTGATAGCCTTTTGCTTTGCAATTGACAGATCAGAAAAGGTGCTAGAGTTCTTGACTTCCTCATAAGCGACTAGAAGTTCGGAGTCTTGATCCATCTCTGTCTGTAACTTGGTGATCTCCAATAAACCTTTAGCGTAAACTTCTCGGAGCGCCTCTTGGTTACAGACTGCTTGTAACTGAGATATAGGTGACCAAAATTTGTTGATATTATCCTCGACCTCTTCTCGAAGTGCGATTAGTGAATTATAAGTGAATGACTTTCTTTTTAGCGTGTCCCTCAGCGAAGAACGCGCTGTGTTAATAAGTTGGTTGAGTTCTGGAAGAATCTGTTTAGTATCAAACTCGTTAAAATTGGGTAAGTTATTCCTATTCACTAGTTTTTCCTAATTGGCAACACTTCGAATCTGCTCAATCACTGATTTTGTATCTGGTTTTTTTCCAAACCAGAGCGCGAATGCCTCGGATGCCTGCTCAACAAGCATACCAAGTCCGTCAAAAGCTTTCGCATCAGAGTACAATTTGGTCCAGTTTTGGAAGGGTGTCGGTTTGTCACTGTATACCATGTCATAGCTGAGCTCTGCTTTTTTTAAAACTCTCTCTGGCAGAGACACCTCTCCAGCCTCTACTCCGATAGATGTACCGTTTATTACAAGGTCGTAGTCATCGCCCAGCTCTCCCAATCGGACAGACCTCACCCTTTCCGGGTAACGGGAGGCTAGCGATTCCGCTTTTCCAGGCGTCCTGTTGTAAATAGATACGGATAGAGGATTCTTGTCGATTAATCTTTTCAAGACACCGCTAACTGCTCCGCCAGCGCCAACGACCAAGATATTCTTTTTTTTCAATATGAAACCTAAGTTCGTCTCAAGATCTCTTACAAAGCCCACCCCGTCTGTATTCTCTCCTCTCATAAAACCATTTTCTTTGATAATAACCGTATTGACAGCTTTTGCAGCTTCTGCTTCCTCGGAGCATTCTCCTACTAGCTTCCATGCTTTATTTTTGCAGGGCAGAGTAACGTTGAACCCATAACCTTGATTCTTAATAAACGCCGAAACAGTTTGCTCAAAACCACCATCTGGCACTAAAACTCTCTCATAGGAAATAGACAAGTTAAACTCTTCGGCGAACATCTTGTGTATGATGGGAGATTGACTTTGCCAAATAGGGTTGCCCATCACGGCAAGCTGATATGTGCTCATCGCAAGACTTCTCCAGTAAGAATATCTTTTATTTGGGTCGGTTTCCCTAGCTTACCCAGCTCCCCAGCGAGAACATAATCAATTTCTTGATCAAACACCTCTTCGATTTCATCAGCCGATTTTATTGGGGGCAAACCGGAAATGTTGGCAGAGGTCGAAACAAGTGGTCCTGTTAAAGCACAAAGAGTCTTGATCAAAGAATGGTCGCTGACTCTAAGCCCGAGTGTTTTATGTTTCCCCACAATCCATCTCGGAGCGGAACCGTTGTCTGGTACTAAAAAAGTGATAGGTCCCGGCCAATTTCTGTCCAATTCCTCGTGGTATTTTCTTTCTAGTCCGTCGAGGAAAGGATCGAATTGACTAATATCAGTCGCGACTAATAAAAGACCCTGATCAACAGACCTCTTTTTCAAACTTAAGATTTTATAGACGGCACTGCGAGAAAAAGGATCACAACCGAGCCCCCAGACACCCTCAGTGGGATAGGCTATGACACCCTGTCCTTTAATCGTTTTCAGTGCGTAGTCTAAATCTGTTCTTTTTCCCATTTTTTTCCAGTGAGCCTCTCGCGCTATTTATTGATCTTTATTGACAAATCGTTTTCACGCATTGGAGATTTCGGCTTTAAAAAAGTTTATAATCTTCGCCTAATAAAATTCTCTCCCAGAGAGTTTAACTTTTCAGGGCTAGAAAATGCATCCTCTCGAAATACTAGAGTTTCCAGATCCTAGACTAAGAACCGTCGCTAGCCCAGTCAAAAATATCACCGACGAGGTTGCTAAATTTACCGAAAGACTCCTGTTCACTATGTATGATGCAGCTGGTATTGGATTAGCTGCTACCCAAGTAAATTTCCATCAGCGCATAATTGCGATTGATATTTCCGAGACCAAAAACGAACCCCTGATTCTTATCAATCCAATAATAATCGAGGGTGCTGGAGAAATTGAAAGTAAGGAGGGTTGTTTATCGGTTCCAGGTTTCTATGAACCTGTAAAAAGGTTCAGTGAAATCAAGCTTGAGGCGATCAGCGTCAATGGGGAGAGTTTTTCTTTAGAAGCTTCGGAATTGCTTGGGATTTGTATCCAACATGAGATTGATCATCTAGACGGAAAGTTATTTGTAGATTATGTGTCAAAGACTAAAAGGCAGCTCATAAGAAAAAAGCTAAAAAAAGCAAACGCCAGTCGTTCAGGTAGCAAGTGAGGATTGTCTTCGCGGGAACGCCTGAATTTGCAGCAAAACACCTAAAGGCCCTACTAAAAAGCCCCTACGAAGTTTTGGCTGTAATTACTCAGCCGGATAAAAGAGGAAAACGAGGACGAAGTTTAGTTGAGTCTCCAGTTAAAAAAATGGCGCGTGAGTTCGGGCTAACAACTTTGCAACCAATGAAGTTAACGAAAAAAGACCTTTCCCCATTCAATTTCGAACTATTAGTGGTGGTAGCATTTGGGCAAATATTAGATCTTAATGTTTTGCAAACACCTGCGAAGGGATCTATCAACGTCCACGCATCATTGCTCCCCAGATGGAGAGGGGCTGCTCCAATACAAAGGTCAATTTTAGCAGGAGACAAAAATTCCGGGGTTACTATCATGCAAATGGACGATGGATTAGACACCGGCAATATATTAGCCTCGCAGTCCATCCGGTCCGCTGGGGAGAACTCGGATTCCCTGACCAAAAAATTGTGCTCTGTTGGACAAGAACTATTGCTTAAAACCTTGGGAGAGTTTGACCGCCTCCAAAAGAGCGCGATTCCTCAGAATGATCAGCACGCTACCTACGCACCGAAGATTTCAAAAGACGAGGCGAAAATAAATTGGCTTAGCAACTCGACCTTAATAGAAAGACAAGTTCGAGCGTTTTATCCGTCTCCCGTCGCGTATACTTTTATAGATGGGATAAGAGTGAAGATATTTTCAGCAGAAGAGTCAACAGAAAATTACGGTAATGCCGGGGAGATAATACAAGTTAGTAAAGACGGGGTTTTGGTTGGCACGAAAACGAAAGCGATAAGAATAAAAGAAGTACAGTTGGATCAAGGCAAGGGTAATATCCTAAAAGGTACCGACATCCAGAATGGATGGAGCCGTATCTTCTCTAGTGGAAAATTTTTCGAACATACATGAACGATTACTCGATTTCAGCTTTAGTGCTGCAAGATGTGGTTAAGGGGGGGAAATCTCTCGATAAATGCCTAGAGAAACAAACCCCAATCGTAAGTCAAATATGTTTTGGGAGTTTGCGCAACTATTTTCTATACTCAAAAATTATAGAAAAGCTCCTAAGAAAACCTATCAATAAAAAACACTCCGACCTCTTTAATCTTCTCATAGCTGGGCTCTACAGTTTAGACAACTTAAAGAAGCCAGCCCATGCTTGCGTAAACGAAACTGTAGAGGCTGGCTCCTTTTTGGGAAAGTCTTGGGCTAAAAACCTAATTAATGCCGTGCTGCGAAATTATCTGAGAAAAAAAACCGTTCTCACAGAAGCTGCAAAGCAAGCCTCTCTAGAGGCGGAGACGAATCATCCAGAGTGGCTTGTCTCGCTCATGAAAAAAGACTGGGAAAATTGGCGATACGTTGTCGACGCGAACAATAAAAAAGGTCCAATGACCCTAAGAATTAACCAACAGCGCATTTCAAGACCAGACTACCAGAAAATGCTAGAAGCTGCTCAAATACAATCAAAAAAGGGTTTGTTCTGCGAAGGGGCACTTACTCTAAAAGAAGCGCGAAATGTTGATATGTTGCCCGGCTTTTCGGAAGGGCTTGTATCCGTGCAAGACGAGGGCGCCCAAATCGCAGTAAATTTTATGAATCTATCTCCTGGTTTGAAAATTTTAGATGCGTGCGCTGCGCCTGGAGGAAAAACTTGTCATATCTTAGAAACCTACCCCGATTCAGACCTTATTTCGGTAGACAAAAGTGTCGAGAGATTAAGACTATTACATGACAACCTAAAACGTCTTTCGTTAAACGCAAAGATTTTAAACTCTGACTTAGAGGATTTTGAACCGAAGCAGAAATTTGACCGAATTTTATTAGACGCT
>JAYYDI010000031.1:0-8767 GCA_036161055.1 Pseudomonadota bacterium | reverse complement strand
TTGCGTTAAACCTCTTCCAAGGAATTCGGGCGACAAGATTAAGTTCATTTTCTTTTAGGCGAATATTCAACCCAAAACCAACTCTGCGAACGTTCGCAGTTCGCCAAGACTCCGTGTGGATACCAACAAGGATGAAACGGGGGTCTCTCGCCAGGCATTCAGCCTATCTGTAATTCTATCTACTGAACCCACTCGAGATATCTCATCAGCTAGCTCACTAGGCACCGCAAGCATAGCTTCGTCTTTCTTACCCGCTAAGTACAGATCTTGAACCCTTTCGGCGGCCTCTTCGAAGCCCATGCGCTTTACTAACTCATTGTGAAAATTCCTTGATTTAGCTCCCATGCCTCCGATATAGAGAGCAAGGCTATGTTTCAAAGGAACCAAGGCCTCCTCAACATCATCGTTAATAATCACAGTGATCCCTTGCATGATCTCGAAACCTGGCTTCGCATGTTCGATTTGATCGGAATAAACTTCTTGACGATAAGGTGAGTAATAAAGAGGTAACCAACCATCTGCGATTTCGGCCGTCATAGCAACATTTTTGGGACCTTCAGCTCCCAAGAAGATTGGCAAATCTTTTCGGAGCGGGTGAGTAATGGACTTCAGCGGTTTCCCGAGTCCCCAGGATCCCTCACCAGTGTATGGCAGCGGATAATGGGTCCCATCATTTTCCACTGGTCCCTCTCTGTTAAAGACTTGTCGTATTATATCCACGTATTCACGGGTTCGAGCTAGCGGCTTTCCAAAAGGCTTGCCATACCACCCCTCGACTACTTGGGGACCAGACACGCCTAGACCTAGAATTACGCGACCGCCAGAGAGATGGTCGAGAGTAAGCGCTGCCATCGCGGCAGCGGTCGGAGCCCTTGCCGACAATTGCGCTATTCCGGTGCCCAGACGAATCCTATCGGTATGCGCGCCGATCCACGCAAGCGGGGTAAAAACATCAGAGCCCCAAGCCTCTGCGGTAAATACCGCGTCGTATCCTAGCTTTTCAGCCTCTTGGGCTATGTTCACAAGTTTAGGATCGGGTCCCGCGCCCCAATAGCCAAGTTGCAGCCCAATCTTTAAATCTCCCATAAAAAGCTCCTTTTTTTCGTTCTTTCTTATAATTTAAAACCTGATGAAAAATCTAGGGTGAATTCTCGATTAATTAAGGCTAAAAACCTCTAGCAGCGCTCTTCGATGCAAATCCCACCACATAGATTGCTGAGATCGGGCATCGGGCCGCGTGCAGGGTATTTTTCTCAAATCACCACCATTCGATCAGGACCTCGTCTCGCGCCGAGTCGAATGTCTTGAATAGCCCAGAGAGGACGTAGATATGTAGTCCGCTTTGTGTCAGTGAATATCCTCAATGTCTCCTGTCTCCATGGCCCCGTCTCTGAAGAAAAAACCTTTCGATTTCGCTAGCTGTATAGCTTCTTCCCTAGAGGAGTACCCAATTTTTTCTATGGCCACCGACATCAAACTTTTCCTTAAAAAGTAACCACCCGCCAAGAATAACCGATTCAAAAAAATTGTGTAGAAGAGTTTTTAGAGATGTTTTAGAAAACCAAACAAGACAATCAGGAAGAAATTTTTTATCATACCCAGAAAGTTCAATTAAAAAAAAATGAGCGAAGAAATAGAAAATAAAACACCGTATGAAATCCTAGGTGACCAGGGAATCAAAGACCTTGCTAATGCTTTCTATGAGGCGATGGAGGAGCTCCCGCTTGCAGCAGACATTAAAGCGATGCACTCAGATAATCTAGACCACGTTAAACGAATGCTTGCGGCCTACCTGACTGGTTGGATGGGTGGACCGCCCGTTTACCTGGCCGTAAAAGGCACCGTCTGCCTGACCGAACCGCACGAGCCCTTCAGAATAGGACCAAAAGAAAGGGACCAGTGGCTGGCATGCATGGACGCGGCACTTGATAAAATTAAGGCTTCAGACGTTTTAAAAAAAATGCTCAAAGAACCTCTGTTTAGGGTCGCTGAGACGGTCAGGAACTGCGACGACTCCACCCCAAAAAATAAAGGTCCTAATATTATTGCAGTCGGCTAGTTCAAACCAAGAGCAAAAAATTTGTTTCCTCATTTCTAGAGTTTCGATACTGAAACTCTTGGTTAAAATAACGTAGCTTCGGCTCTAGTGAAGCTAGAATTTGCATTAAACTAAATCACTCTAAAGCATGTTAAGGGGTTAAAATGAGAGTGGGAGTCTCTTTACCAATACGAGAGATGACTGGGGACTTTGCGGCAATCAAAGATTTTGCCCAAGCAGCAGAGGATCTAGGGCTTACTCATCTTAGGATCCCTGACCAGATCATGCGCCCGGGAAGCGGATACGTTAATGAGCCGATGATGCTCCTTTCAAACATAGCCGCGGTAACAAAGGTGATCGAGCTCGTTCCCTCAGTGATTATACTGCCGGCAAGGGACACGGTTTATTTCGCAAAACAAGCCGCTGAGCTAGACAATCTGTCAGAGGGCCGGCTCAGACTAGGCGTAGGCATTGGCTCCAGTGAGGCAGAGTACGGGTATCTCGGGAAGGAATTTTCTAACCGAGGTCGCCGATGCTCAGAGCAAATGCGATTGCTCCAAGAACTCTGGGTAAAAGACGAGGTCAATTTTTCAGGCGACTTTCATAATATTTCTGGTGCTGGCCTTAACCCATTGCCAGTACAGAGACCAATACCAATGTGGATCGGAGGAAGGGCAATCCCCTCGCAACCTGTGGTTGAAAGAATTGGTCAAATAAGTAACGGATGGTTTGTTTTATGCGGTCCAAACGACATAGAAGGTGTCAGAGCTAAAATCGCGGCTGAAGCAATAAAAGCTGGACGCTCTCCAGACGAAATCGGTGAAGAAGCAGGGGTTGCTGTTGTTGGAGAGAGAGAACATGAATGGAAGAGAAGAGTAAAGGAATGGAAAAAAATTGGACTTTCCCATCTTTGCCTTCGGACTCTCGGGGGAGGCTTGAAAGTAACACAGCATGTCAAAAGACTCCAGGAAGTAATCAAAGAACTTCCCGAAACTTTAGCTTAATAGATCCACTCATTTTTACTTGGAGCAACAAAGGGTGCAGGAAATAACAGAGAAAAAAGTGAAACTTGGCTCAGCCACCCTAGCTTACTTCGAAAGAAATACCCACTTAAAAAATATCGGTCCGACTTTGTTGTTTGTTCATGCCACAGGCTTTCATGCAAGAGTTTGGGATAAGATAATTAATTCGATCGGCGATTTCCATTCCTTGAGCATCGATCAAAGGGGACACGGTCGAAGCCAAAAACTCCGAATAACACATTGGGATGAGGTGGTCACAGACACAGAAGAGTTTATAGAAAAACTGGGGTTAGAAAACCTTATAGGTGTAGGGCATAGCATGGGCGGACACGCCTTAATTGGAGCAAGCGCCACCCTAGGACAAAGTTTTAAAAAGATTATCGCCATCGACCCGGTCATTCCTGAGCCAAACTCCTTTCAAGAACAAAATTCCGCGTTGTTCGAGGACGTAAGCAATCACCCAATAGCCAAGAGAAGAAACGAATTTTCATCAGTCGAAGAGATGATGGACAGGCTCAGGAGTAAGGGATCATATGGCATCTTTGATCCCGAAGTTTTTAAAGATTACTGCAAATATGGATTGCTCAAAAACGAAACAGGCTCGGGCTATCATTTAGCATGCCCACCCGACATCGAAGCGAGTGTTTACTCATCGTCACGAACGAACGCCAAAATTTATGATTCGTTGGGGAAAATCAAATTCCCAGTATTAATCATCAGAGCAAAAGAGCGCCAACCCGGCAAGCAGGTAATGGATTTCTCAACTTCACCAACTTGGCCAGAACTTGTTAATCAATTCGAAAACGGTAAGGAAATATATTTCCCTAACAACACGCACTTTCTTCCCATGGAAATCCCGGAGAAAATAATCGAAATTTTAAGAATTGAAATAGCTGAGGTGGCAACACAATTCAGTGCCAACTAGCAAGGTTGTGAACACCGGCCGTGGAGTGAGAAGAATGGAAGGTCTTAGCATTGGCATAACTGGTTCTGACAAATTTCTTTCAGGGGACCTACAATCAAGAAAGGCCCTTACAAAAAGGCTCGCAACATCCGAAATCGACCATCTTTTTGTGGCTGACCACATAAGCTTTCATACTGGTTTTGGGATGGACGCCCTTATAAACGCGGCCACCCTTTCTGCTATGCTTCCGGAAATGACCATCGTTACAGGCGTGTACCTTTTGGCGCTAAGACACCCCGTGGCAGTTGCAAGGCAGTTGTCTTCACTCAGCTTATCGGCCCCTGGGAGACTCATTTTTGGAGTCGGTATCGGCGGCGAGGATCGTCACGAGATGGAGATCTGTGGCGTAGACCCTTCAAAAAGAGGTAAGCATACTAATCATTCGTTAACGGCAATTCGAGAGCTAATGAGTGGAAAAGAGGTCAGTTACGATTGCGATTTTTTTAGTTATGAAAACGCTCGAATTAGCCCAAAACCTGACCCCAAAATCCCCATTTTGATAGGTGGCCGTTCAGAGGCTGCGTTAAAAAGAACAGCCAAATACGGTGAGGGCTGGTTAGGGGTCTGGGTCTCTCCTGAGAGATTTGAAATGGCAGTCAGACAGATAGCCGACTTGAAAGCGAAAGACCAGGAAGACCAGTGGATGCATGGGATTCAGGTTTGGGCAGGTGTTGGAAATAGTGCGAGAGAAAATTTAGCTCGCGGGATGGAGGCCATATATAAAATACCGTTCGAAAAATTTGAGAGATATAGCCCATACGGGCCGCCAGAAAAAATCGCAGAGTTTCTGTGTGGCTACGTTGAGTCAGGGGCGCGAATAATAAATATCGAGGCTCGTGGCAGCTCCATAGAGGAAAGTATCGAGGTTGTTTCAAGCATCAGCGCCCTACTTCACAGAGAATTTCCAAATCTTTAAGTGCTAGAGGGTGCAGGAGCTCGTCCCCCAGAATCTAGGTCCCTCCAACTAAAGGGCTTTTCGCTATTGGTAAAGCCATTGAAGCAGGCACCCCATGGTCTCTGCCAGAGCGGAGCCGATTTCTGTTTAATGTTAAATTTTTTTGGTCCTGCGCTACTTGTTGTTCTGTCTCTGCTTTGAACAGAAAAAAAAAAAAAGATTTCGGAACTATATTAGTTAGCTGAGTTGACCGAGGCAAAGACTACAGGATAACTGCAGTCTAGACCCCCCGCTTCCCAGCTTCTGCCATAAAGGGTTGATACTCCCTATACGGTGTCCCGTTCGCGCTACCGATCGTATGCCCCGCATCTGTCGTTAGAGTAAGCCCCGAGGTGTACCCTGACTCATCACTAGCAAGCCATAGAGCGGCATTGACAACATCCTCTGGCAAACCCGGACGTCCTTTTAGAGGAGACGCTTTGGCTAGAGCCTCTCTCGTAGTTTGAAGGTCGGTATGATCTCCGAAGGTTGCTGCGACCATTGGCGTAGCCATCCCAGCCGGAGATATGCAATTAGCTCTGATTCCGTGCTGTGCAAGCTCGCAAGCAACACTCTTAGTAATTCCTACTATTGCGTGTTTAGCCGCCGTATAGGCATGGGGGCCCAAGCCGCCGTTTATTCCGGCGGTAGATGACATACTTACTATCGAACCTCGCTCACGGGGTATCATTACGCGAGCAGCATGTTTGCAGCCGTAAAAACAGCCGTTGACGTGGATGTCAATCGTGCGATTCCACTCCTCTGCGGGGGTTGTGGATATCGGGCCTAGGGCTCCAACAACTCCAGCGTTGTTGTACATTACATCAAGTTGCCCAAAATTCTCTACGGCAGTATCGACCATTCCCGCTACCTGGTCCTCTTGAGTAACATCGCAGTGGACGTAAATTGCAGCACTGCCAAGTTCCTCTGCAACTTTTTGTCCGACGTCATCTTGTATATCTCCAAGAACTACTTTCGCTCCCTCCTCAACAAAACGCTTTGCCGCTCCAGCACCAAAACCACTTGCGGCGCCTGTTATTACTGCGACTTTCCCCTCTAATCTTCCGCTCATAATTGTTCCTTTCTTTTTATTCAGTGTGTTATTAAAACAGAATAATCGCTTGCTTTTCTAAAGTTTTTGCTGCGAAATTGGGATAGACTCAACGCAAGGATTTCCCTCATCGATAACGATTTCCCTCCCTATCCGTCTCGGCGGTATGCCTGGTTCGTAGTGTTTGTTCTTATTATTGCATCCCTGGTCGCTTTTATCGATCGACAGGTCGTTGCAATCGTCGTCGAACCAATGCAAAAAGACCTTAACGTAGGTGACACCGAGATAGGCTGGCTATACGGAGTCTTCGCGCTTTTCTACGCTTTCGCCGCAATCCCAATAGCGACGATAGCAGATAAAAAGAGTAGAAAGCATGTTATTGCGATAGGAATTTTTGTTTGGTCACTAATGACAATAGCGTGCGGTTTGACCAAAAACTATTGGCAGATATTCCTTGCCAGAATTGGAGTGGGAATTGGCGAAGCTACTTTGTCTCCCACAACAACATCCCTTCTCGGAGACTATTTCCCAAGAGAAGATTTGCCGCTTGCTATCAGCATCTTTCAAGCAGGCCCAATTGTGGGTACCGGAATAGCTTTTGTGATTGGTGGCATGGTCTTACAGCTAGTCGGAGAGTCTCCGCCGCTGGTGCTACCCTATTTTGGAGAACTCGCGCCATGGCAGCAGACTTTTGTCTACTTGGGTTTACCCGGAATTTTGCTCTCTGTCATGATTCTGGTAATTCGTGAACCACGCAGGAGACCGTTTTCAAGGGATCCACAATCATCAAGTGATACCGAAGAACTAATAAATTTTTATAAGGGTAATTTCAAAACAATCTTTTTCCATCACTTGGGGAATCTCTCTCTTGTTTTAACAGGGTATGCGTTCGTTTTTTGGAGCATTACTTTCTTTGTCAGGGTACACGGAATGAGTGCGGCCGAGGCCTCCCAGATTTTTGGCTGGATTTTCATATTTTTTGGGCCCATGGGACCTTTTCTCGTCGCTTACGTTGCCAGGGTATTGAGTAAGAGAGGCCATCGAGACGCAAACATCACAGCTGGAATGCTTGGGGGATTAATCACCATCCCTACGGTCTTAATCATTCAAATAGCGCCCTCTCCATTCTGGGCGTTTGTCTTTTACGCGCCCGCGTTGGCGGCCGTAAACTCTCCTTTTGGGATTGCAGCGGGAGCACTGCCAGTTATAACACCTCCACACCTTCGCGCACGAGTCGCCGCAGTTTACATGTTAATGGGGGCGGTAGGGATGATGTTTGGTCCTCCACTTGCTGGCGCCTTTAATGAATACATTTTTCCAGGCGTGGAGGGGGTGCGTTATTCAATGATCACTATGACATGTTTCTTTGGAATAACTGGTGTAGTGCTTTTGCAGCTCGGAAGAAAGCACTATGCGTTGACAATGAAAAATACCGAGAACTGGGAAAAAAATTCGGAGCGCGAATAAACTTGGTGCAGAGATTTTATTAAATCAATATAGTTTGTTTAGTTGCAAAACTTAGGGAGATAATAAAGATGAAAACGTTAAGTGCGCCAGGAGCACCCTTTCAATACGCATGGCATGTACCTAATCTAGAGATCGCCGCAAAATACTGGGCAGAAAATCTAGGAATAGGTCCGTTTTTTTTAAGCGAGGTTGATTCACGCCAATACGATGGGTTCCAATATAGAGGCGGCGAAGGAATTTTACAGATGCGTCTTGCATGGGCACAAAGCAAAGAAGGGCAAATTGAACTTATAGAAGTAAACTCAAAAGAACCCAATGTTTATCATGACCTCGTAGCGCCAGAAAAAACTGCTTTTCATCACGTTGGAATCTGGTCAGATAATTACCATGCAGACAAGAAGTTTTTATCTTCAAGTTATGAATTTGCGATGGACATGGGAAAAGATACGAACATTTGTTACTTTGATACAGCAGAGGTATCGGGCAATATGATCGAATTAATTGAGCGAAACGACGGGATATTAGGGCTATTTGGCCTCATAAAAAAAGCCGCGGATGAGTGGGATGGAACAAAGCCGTTGAGAACTATGGCAGAGCTCACCGGCTGAAATTCAGATCAACTTTCATTTAATACCAGCGATTATAGAAAACCTGAAAAAGTAGGACCTTATGAAAACTGATATTGGTGTTACCTTTGGCAGCTTGGGAGTGTTGGGGGCAAAAAAAGTCCCAACAATCGCCAGGCAAGCGGAAGAAATGGGCTTTAACTCTTTTTGGACGGTTGAAGCAAACGGAACAGATGCATTTACGCTTTTAGGCGCTGCCTCGGTAGCGGCCCCTGCGCTTAATCTTGGAACAGGTATTATTCCTATCCAGCTACGCTCTCCCACTTTAGCAGCCATGTCGGCGGCGTCCCTTCAGGCAATTAACCCTGAAGCAGAGATATTCTTGGGTGTCGGCGTTTCAGCGCCTGGAATCTTAAAACAACATGGCCTAGATGCGACCGATAAGCCGATCCGCATGATGCGGGAATATGTCGCATTGCTTCGGGAGTGTTTCTCAGGGGATTCGGTCTCATTTGAAGGCGTTTATTTCTCAACTAGAAGATTCAGGTTGGGATTAAGGCTTGAAGGGAAGAAACCGAAAATAATTATGGCCGCGCTCAATCCACAAATGCTTAAACTCGGTGGAGAGATTGCCGACGGGGTTTTGCTAAATTATCTTCCTGCGTCTCACGTCAAATACTCTGTGAACAAAGTTCGAGAAGGCGGTGATGCAAAGATTTTTGCCT
>JAYYDI010000030.1:0-7886 GCA_036161055.1 Pseudomonadota bacterium | reverse complement strand
TACCCGCCATGGCCTTCCAAGAGAGTCATTAATTATGACACCGATTTCCTTTCCCGACGCTCTTTCTAATGTCCTCCGAATTTTGGCGGCGCTTTGGTCAGGGTTCTCCGGGAGCAGCAAACACAGGTCTTCTGGGTCAATACCCAGAATCTCGATATTAGATTGATCGATCCCAGCGTTAGCCTGAACAAAACCGTTCTTTTGTTCCACGATCAAGACACCCGGAGCAGCCCTAACTACTTCATTAGATTCGTTTAAAATTGCTTGCACCTTCCGCGGGTCCTTTTGAACTCTTCTCGAAAGCTCTATCGCTCTCTCGGAAGGCTCTATAGTTCGAAGATCTAAGTATCGATTCTCCGCTTTCGAAACAACCTTCTGGGCGATGACAATTACATCTCCATCTATAAGGTCTCGTTTGTTCTCTTTTACAGAATCAATAATTAACTGCGCAAGATCATCGCCTGGCTCAACCATTGGAAACCCTGCTAAGCCAAAAAAAGAGAGTTCCATTATTTTTTTTCTTTGCCCGTTATAACTATCCCACTGCCGTCAATTCCATGGTGTCTATTTATGGTAATCAATACTGACGTTAACGCCTCCGCCGCTGCTGCGTTGGCCAATGGCCCCGCGTGCCAACCTTTTAACCCTAGCGCCTGAACAAGCTCGATCACCTGATCTCTCGCCGCCCGCTTGTTTCCAGTAACTAACACGTCGCAATTTATCCCGTGATCACCCTGAAGATGAACTGCTCCCACATTCTGAAAAGCGGAAACCACTTGCACTTCATCTCCCAGGTAATTTTGGGCCTGTACAGCGGCTGAACCCGCATCGGGCAATTGGACCGTCCCCACTTTTGGCGGCATGAGTGGAACAGTGACGTCTATCAATATCTTTCCTGAAATACCAGGCTTTATAGACTCTAACGTGGATATCTGGTGGGCAAAAGGCACCGTTAAAACCACCAAATCTGCGGAAGTACAAGCTTCAAGATTTTCATGGCCGGTAACATTTAGATCAGGAAACTCATCTAGAAGTGCTTTTGCTGCAGCTTCCCCTTTTTCAAGGGTTCTTGACCCGATGAGGATTCTGTATCCAGCACGAGACCACTGCCGAGCTAATCCACTGCCCAGATCGCCCGTACCGCCCAAGATTGCTATCGACTCAACTTTTTCAGACATCTTTATTACCTCAGAAAACAAAAACTGGATTATCAACCAATCAACTTAATCAAACAATGGGACGGATTAAGAGCAAACTCAGATGGAGTGGTTATTCCTTGAAGCTGGATTTACGATCAAATTCGTTCAGCACAACAGCGATACATTGGGAGCTGTGCAGCAAAGTAGGACCAATCGAAACAGTAGATATGCCAGACCTAATCAGTGACTTTTTAGAATTTCTTGGCATTGGGGTATGGTCCGACAAAACAAACAGAGGTTTGGGCTCAATATCAACAAAACGGATATCTTGACCCTTTTTGTCCAGCAAATATGGAGTATAAGTTTTAATTTTTGAGGAGAAATAAGTTTCAAAACTTTGTGCTGAAACAAAAATACCCCCGCTTTCTTCTAACTCTTCATTTTTTTTCAATTTCACCGCAAACGAGAGCGCATCTATAATTCGGTTAAGGATAGCTGTCTCATGCAAATCTTTGAAAGATCCCAACGAAGCACCAGAGAACCTGACAACGCGCGAAAAATCTTTGCTGCGCTCAAGCACTAAAGAAATATTAACATCCTGACGATGCCCTTTACTCACAAAAAGAGCGTTGCGAACAATATCTGCTAAATATTCCAAACCCGAGCCTTTCCCAATTAAGCGCTTAAAATGCAAGGGATCGACCGGCGCCGCCCGAGCTCTCACCAAAAATTCAATCAAACGTAGCATCTCCAAATTTCCTGACGATGGCAGAAAGTCTAGCATGATCGGTTTTGATGAAACGCCATAAGCCAAACCGGGATTTTTAGAGTACCCTGCTCTGATATTCGGCGTTCGGCAACGTTTTTAAGATTGCTGAAAAATATTTGGAGAATTTTTCTCTAAATTATTATTAAACCAAGTTTGAGCACGACCTGAGAAAGAGACAATTGGGCTTGGTTCTTGTCGCCTAATTTTGTTTGGAGACTTTCAGAGGTTCGCATCTTATTGATTTCACAGGAAGTAATAACAACGTCATTTTTTCGCTTCATGATGGTGCGAATCAGACCTCGAAATAGCTTTGACACTTGTCCACAATATCTGTGGATAACTTTGGTGATAAGTAGGCTGTATCGATGCTCAACGCGCGTAATTGCTACTCTTAAATAATTGGTCAAAATTTGACCATATCGTTTTTTTTAAGTTAAAACAATAGCTTATAAAAAAAAAGGCCCGATTTCCCAAATTAGTTGTAGAAACAAGTATTTTTTTGAACTGACCCCTCAATATGTGAATAACTTGACTCGGTAATCCCGTTAAGCCCTTGATATGAGCACCTTTCGGCTATTTATGAAAAAAAAAAAGATAAACTTGGCTGATAGCTCTTAGCACCACTCCTCTTAATTTTAAGGCCGTGAAATGCGCGTGACGAAAAAGAGCTCTTATTAAACTTTACTGGGAGATTGTTTACCCTCCCCGCATGCAGATATGATAAGTGCAACTTCACAGGGGCAAAAATGTTAAGTCGATTGTTAGATATTTTTGGAGATCTACGAGTTATAGGTGAAAAACTCTTTGTTCCCATGCCCAAAACCACCGATATTGGTTCTTTGTCATTGTTGGCAGAAAAAAACGCTGAGGCCTACCCAAACAGAGTTGCACTTGTCTCCGACGGGGAAACTGAGACTTGGACTGGACTAAACCAGAGAGCCAACTGTGTCGCACAAACACTCAGATCCGAAGGTGTCCAGAAGGGCCATACTGTTGCGCTCTTAATGGAGAATAGATCGGAATTCGTCGTCCAGGTGCTGGCACTGAATAAACTAGGCGCGATTTCAGCACTAATTAATACAAATCTGACAAAGCAATCGTTAGTTCACTGTATAAATGTAGTGGGATCAAAAAAAATAATCTTTGGTGAAGAACTTTTAGATTCAGTCGATGAGATTAAAACAAATTTGTCGCTAGAGTCTCCGAATGATTTCTTTTTTGTACCAGATAAAAAAGCAATCAATTGTCCGAATTGGGCTTTTCTTTCAGAGAGCGAGAAACAAAAAGAGGGTTCAGCAGAGCCTGTGGATTCCTCAGGCGTTACTATTGGATCTACGGCATTTTATATCTTCACTTCCGGAACTACTGGTCTTCCGAAAGCAGCCAACGTATCGCACCGGAGATTTTTGCTTGCCGCCGGAATGTCCGCAAAGTACCTCCTTCGGATTAAGGAAGAGGACAGAATGTACAATTGCTTGCCGCTGTATCACGGGACAGGTCTAATGATTGGTCTCGGAGCTGCTGTGACGGTTGGAGCATCCTCGGTTCTGAAGAGAAAACTATCGGTGAGTCAATTTTGGGGTGATATTAAAAAAACAAATAGCACCTGTTTTGTTTATATCGGAGAGTTTATTAGGTACCTGATGGCCGCGGAACCATCCAGCATGGACAAAGACAATGGTATTAAATCAGTGGTTGGAAACGGGCTAAGACCAGACATTTGGATGGACTTCAAAAAGCGCTTTAAGATTGATCGAATCGGGGAATTCTATGGCGCGAGCGAAGGCAATGGAGGGTTTGCAAATGTCTTCAATAAGGACTGCACCGTCGGACTTCCCACAGCCCCATCAAAAATCATTGCGTATGATGTCGAAGAAGATCAAATAGTTAGAGGACCCGACGGGTTCTGTGAGGAGATGCCTGTGGGAAGCGCCGGCCTGTTGGTCATCGAAGTTACAGAAAAATCGCAATTTGAGGGCTACACCAACGCAGAAGCAACAGAAAAAAAGATACTACGTGACGTTTTTCAAAAAGGGGACAAGTACTTTAATACAGGTGATCTTATGAAGACAGTCAACGTAGGATTTGGCTACTTCCAACCACACTTCCAGTTTGTGGATAGAATTGGAGATACGTTTCGCTGGAAGGGCGAAAACGTTTCAACTAATGAAGTAGGAGAAATTATAACCCAAACGCGAGGGATAGAATTTGCAAACGTTTATGGGGTAAAGATTCCCGGCACAGAAGGCAAAGCTGGAATGGCTGCCGTTGTCCTCGACAAGGGATTGGTCGAACCTGATATAGCGCTATCGAGATTATTTGCTAATGTGAATGAAAATCTTCCTGTATACGCCAGACCCGTTTTTATTCGAATCTTGAGGGATCTACCGACAACATCTACCCATAAAATGCAAAAAAACAAGCTGAAATCTGAAGCATTCAATGTCAGTGAAATTTCGGAAACCGTTTTTGTGAAAAAACCGAATCAAAACGGATACTCAAGATTAGATTACGATTTCTACTCAATGATAATGGAAGGGAAAGCTGGGTTTTAGTCACACAAAGTGACTTTCTGAGAATAGCAAGAAAAGCTCATAATCTCGATCTCAAGAGAGTTCATTGACTCTAGGCTGGCAATATGCCGGTAACAAGGATTATAAACACAGCGAAAGGAACAGGCCAACGCAGAAAAAATCTCCAAGTTGTAAATACTCTGTTGTAAAAGACAGCATAATCTTCATGGACCGTTTTTAGATTAGTAAACCAACCCACAAATACGGCGATAAGCATACCGCCGAGAGGCAGTAGTACCTGATTGGAAATATAGTCTATCCGATCATTAAAAGACGAATAAAAATTGCCCCAATTTACTACCCCGCTGTACGCTGCCACACTCAGACTGCTCAAGACAGTATTTAAAAAAATCACATAAGCAGTAGCCTTTTTTCTGGAAAACCTAAATTCGATTTCTACCCAGCGTACCAAAGACTCCAATAATCCAAGCATGGATGTAATTGCCGCTACCGACAATAGAAGAAAAAAGAATACCCCGAAAAAATATCCGCCAGGCATGCCAGCAAACGCGACCGGGAGCACTTGAAAAATCAGCCCGGGACCTGCGGCTGGGTCTAGGTTGCCAGAGAAAACCACAGGGAAAATAACTAGACCAGCTAGAATAGCGACAAGAGTATCCGCAAAAACGATGATAAAGGCGGAAGAAAATATGTTTGTTTCTTGCGGGAGGAAAGAGCCGTACGTCGTCATTACCGCCATCGCAACCCCGATAGAAAAAAAAGCCTGAGCTAATGCTGCGAGGCATACCTGCGGAGTAATTTTACTAAAGTCCGGTTCGAAGAGCCAAATCAACGCATCTTTAAAACCCCCAACGAATATATTGAATATTATCAAGAGGACCATAACGAAAAACAGGGTGGGCATCATAAATCCAACCGCCCTCTCGATGCCGCTTTTTAGTCCGAAGTAAAGGATCAAACCACAGATAAAGATACTCGAACTTGTCCAAAAGAGTGAGGCGAGGAAGTTTTTTGTGATTGACTCATACTCCGCAGCTGCAAGCGGAGGAGTAATTTGCACAAACCCTTCAGTCAGAGCTCTCGAGAAATAAAATAAGACCCATCCTGCAATGACGGCATAAGTGACTTGTATCAAAAGAGCAGCAACTTGATTTAGGTAACCGACCCCTACCCAAAAAGGAGAAAGATTATCCAGCTCGACTAGCGCACGCATCGATCCAACTGACCCAGCACGTCCTCTTTTGCCAATTAGTAATTCTGCAATAACGATAGGAATTCCAATACCGAAGGCAAAGAGCAAGTATAAAAGGACGAAAGCTCCACCCCCACTCTCACCGGCTACATAAGGAAATCTCCAAATATTTCCCAAACCAACGGCAAACCCGATTGATGCCATCAGAAAGAAAAATCTTGATGTCCAGATAGGTTGCACCGGATGATTAGTTTTCATATACGATAGGTTCTCCTAATCCAGGAAGACTTGTTTTTGAAATATTATTAATAAATAGTAAACAGATCCTCGAAAGCTAACATCTGACCTCCTCTGACCGAAGAGGGGACAAGGATGGGTGTCTTAATTCCAGAGTCGAACCAGGCCTCTAACCCATCCCTAACTGAAGTTGGATTTCCAAAAAGCGTTGTGTCCTGTAACCAAGCATCCGTTAAAAAATGCGGAATCCTATCGAATTCCTTCGCGATAATGGCTTTCTCTATTGCCTCCATTTCCTCGACATAGCCCGCCTCTTTCCAATAATTACGATAGTTGGGCAGCATGGCATAAGAGGTCAAGGTTTTTCGATTAACAGCTTTCGCCGCTTCAACATCCTCAGATATGCAAGTGGGTATCATATTCCCAATAAAAAAATTAACATTTTTTTTGGTTGACGCAGACAAAACATCAAGGGACTCTTGCATGTGTGATCTTGCCGCATTCGCGAAAACCATTCCATCTGCGATCTCTCCAGCCAAAGCGATCATCTTTTTTCTCATTGTAGCTAAGATAATGGGCGGCAACTCACCCACTCGCGGTGCTTCCTTAAGCTCCGAAACAAAGCTTCTGATGTCTGAAAGAGGTTTTCCTCCCTCTAGGCCCTTAGCTTTGAGCGCGGGGCCGTGGCTTACACCGATACCAAAACGAAATCGCCCCTTCGACGTTTCATGAATGAATGACGCAGAGCTAGCGTGATCGAATACTTGTCGAAAGTAGATTGGCATGATGCTTGTTCCAAACACAATTTCTTTAGTTACTAAAGCGAGAGCTTGACTCAAAGCCATGGAGTCGCCGAGACTAGGGCAATAAATCCCAGTGAACCCCTTTTTTTCTATCTCTACAGCCAAATCTAAAGTTGCCGATCGCCTTCCAGGCACCGCTGCCAAGCTTATCGCAGGCATCCTATCCATTATGTTCTCCCTATCTGAGCGGTCCTTTCCGACCCTATGTTCTCTCTTGTTTGAGACAGTATAGCACCGAGGCGAAAGAAGTTTGCTAAGATCTAAACGACCGATAAAATGGGAACAACAAAGCAAAATGAAGCTGGAAATTTCACAAATTGCATATCATGTCGCAGATATTCGGACCGCCTGCAAGAAAATGTTCCTTCAATTCGGAGCGGGCCCTTTTATTATTAGCGAAAATATAAAACTTGCCGATGGGAATCACCGCGGGAAGAAGACACAGTTTGTCCACTCATCCGCCTACGGGCAATGGGGAAACGTGATGCTGGAACTCGTTAAACAAGAAGATAACTCCATGAATACACCGTTTAGGGAGATGTACGGGCCTAATGAGGAGGGAATCCATCATACTGCGCTCATTGTGGACAATTTTGATAAAGCGGTAGCCCATTTTGAATCTTTTAATATGCCCCTTTTAACCAGTTGCACCACAGCTCAGGGACGCGTTGAATTTGGCTTCATAGACGCAAGAACAACATTGGGGTACATGATCGAGATTTACGAGAGATCTCCCACTTTGTTGAACTTTTACCAATTGGTAAAAGATCGCGCAAAGCAATGGGATCAAAAAGATTTGTTTTTTACGCCGTAAAGGATGAGAGTTTTATCAGTGCGAGACACCAAAAGTTCTCCTGGATTTCAGGGCGGATTTTATATTCGAGGTGCAACTAGATTAACATCCCTCTGGAGGGCTTTTTCTAAAACAAAGTTAATTATATCGTTTTGGCTGCAAGAGCTCATTTGCCAAACCACACTATATCGAGCTTACATGCAATAAGCTTGCTTAAGGCAGACAACAAAAGATTCCTTTTTAGCTAGCCCGTTGTCCGCAAAGAAGTGTTCTTTGACTCTAACTCTTTTCTCAGCTCAGCGTGCCTCTCCTCCGTTATAGGGTAGTTCCAAATTATAAAACAGGAAGCCAAATAGAACAGCGACGGAAACATTGCGAATAGGAACCTTAGTCCGAAGAGCTGTTCCTCAGAATTCAAC
>JAYYDI010000029.1:0-23103 GCA_036161055.1 Pseudomonadota bacterium | reverse complement strand
TTGAGTTGTTCCTGGAACATAAAAGGGGGCCTGATTTTGAAGCAACTCGATCCAGCTATCCCAGTCTCCAAATTTGATGTCAGGAAAGCCTTTTTGAAATCCGAACATTCCAGCACGATGGCAAAGGAAGTCGCTTACCTTTGTGTTTTCCTTCCCTTTACAACCGTATTCCGGCCAATATCTGGTCACCCTTTCACTCAGATCGACTTTTCCTTCATCTATAAGTTTGACGATACATAGAGCTGTTACGGCTTTTGTTGTTGAAAAAACATTTAGAATGGTGTTTTCCGACCAGGCTTCAGATCTATTACGATCTTTGTGTCCCCCCCAAAGATTTACGAGCATCTCACCGTCTTTCTCTATTGCAATAGCGGCCCCGGTATCAAACCCGCTTTCCAATGAGTTTCTAAAAATCTCTTCTATTTCTGAAAGTCTGGAGTCACAGTGTCCGGCTACGGCTACTTTTTCCATTAGAGGCCCTTGGAGTTTTTATTATCAAGGCAATATAGCACGACCACCTTGTCTTTCTAATTTATTACAACACTTTGAATGAGGTGCAGATGTCTGGATAGACTCTTAATCTTTTTTATTCGCTCATGAGGAGTAAAAAAATTGAGCCATTGTTTTTTTAGCATCGTTGGTTTCATTTGGGAGAGCGATTTTTCTCGGTTTAATTGGAGCCAGAGTTTATCTTGAAAATATTACTCGCAGCGATATTACGACACCAAGTAAGTCGCTGAGTCTGGTAAGTGGGAATAATGTCACAATAGTTCTCTTAGTTTCGGCCGTTACCTTCGGTTTTCTGCCCTACTACCCCCGTTTTGAGATCGCGGCATATCCGCTGATCGGAGTGAATTTTTTGCGCGCGACCTTATTTATTTTGTTAGGTCTGAGAAATCACAAAACCCGATTGAAACTGCCCGGGGCTTACTTAAGGCCAATGGCAGCTTTCTTGGCTCTGCTTGCGGCTTTTTGGCTAGGCCTGCAAGCAAAAGATTCTTATTGAGAATGATTCTCAATAAGGTAGAATGCTCGCCTATGAAATATTTAATTAATGCTTTATTAATCGTCTTCTTCCCTCAAGTTTACGCAGCGTCAGAGGTCAACATTTATACTTCCCGACACTACGATTCTGATGCAGCGCTTTACAAGGAGTTCACTGACCTTACTGGCATAAAAGTCAATATTATCTCTGGCAAAGGCCCCGCGTTGTTAGAAAGGATAAAATCTGAGGGGGTAAATTCTCGCGCAGATATTTTTTTTACGGTAGACGCTGGGAATCTATGGAAAGTCCAGAAAGAAGGTTTGTTTCAACCTATAAAATCAAAAAGTGTTCTGGCGACAGTGCCAGAAAACCTGAGGGGTCCTAACAACGAATGGACCGCGATCGCAAAAAGAGCGAGAGTAGTGTTCTATAACCCTCAAAGAGTAAGCCAGAAAGAGATTATAAACCTAGCCTATGAGGATTTGGCAGATAGTGCATGGAAAAATAGAGTTGTTATTAGGAGCTCTAGTAATATGTATAACCAATCTCTGGTTGCATCGCTTATCTCAAATATTGGTCTTGAAAGAACAGAAAAATGGGCAAAGGGCTTAGTGGAAAATTTCGCACGGAAGCCCCAAGGGAACGATAGGTCCCAGATCATGGCGGTCGCAAATGGTGAAGCTGATTTGGCTGTCGCTAATAGCTATTATTTCGGAGTGATGCTCTCTGGTTCTGCTGGAGAGCAGCAACAAGAAGCAGCGAAAAAAGTTAGAGTTTTGTTTCCAAATCAAAAAAGCCGAGGAGTCCATATAAACATCAGTGGTGCGGGTATTTTAAAGCACTCGCCAAATTCTGAAAACGGTAATAGATTTTTAGACTTTTTGCTTTCGCCGAAAGTACAAAAATACATGGTCGATCGATCATACGAATACCCTATATTGGGGGAGATTCTGCCTAGCCCTGAAATTGCCCGGCTCGGCCTCGGTTTTAAAGAAGATGATATTTCAGTCAAAGAATTTGGCGAACTGAATCCCGAGGCGATCAGACTTATGGACCGGTCAGGTTGGAAATAGAATTTCACTGGTTTAAGCTTTGTCCTTTTATCGTAGCAGCTTATTAAATTTGAGATTCAGTAACTTTTCTCTCTGGAGACTTTTCCCCTATCTAGTTTTAATCGCGTTCACGGCTCCGCTTTTCGTGGTCTTGGCTAGCCTTTTTGGAGAATATTCCGAGAACTGGGCACACTTGTTTGAATACGTCCTAGTCGATTAAGTAAGTACGACTGTCACCTTGGTAATCGGGGTTTCTGTTTTAGTTTTTTTGATAGGGACTATTACCGCATGGATAGTTACAAACTATAATTTTCTAGGTAGGGATGTATTTGAGTGGGCGCTTATTCTTCCTTTAGCGATGCCGCCCTATGTTATGGCATATACGTTCACAGGTTTATTCGATCCTTATGGAGACGCAAATAATCTAGTAAGAAATTTTTTTCAACTGAGTAACGATACCGTTGTCTTTCCCAATTTTAGGAACGTTTATGGGGCCATTATTGTCTTTTCTTTTACCCTATATCCGTATGTATATTTAGTTTGTAGAAGCGCATTTTTAAATCAATCTAAATCAATGAAAGAGGCGGCCCGAATCTTGGGATTGAGCCAGATACAGGTTTTTTATAGCTTGGCTCTTCCTATCGCGAGACCAGCCGTCGTTGGGGGACTCGTTTTAGCCATCATGGAAACCCTTTCAGACTTCGGCGCGGTAGATCATTTTGCAATCCAAACATTTACTACAGGAATTTTTAGAACTTGGTATGGAATGTATGATCTTGGTACAGCCATGCAACTGGCATCCTTTCTCTTGCTTACGATCGGCATTCTTTTTCTGATAGAACGGAGCGCTAGGACAAGACGGAACTACACATCAAATAACTCAAGCTTCTCCCCGCAGTCTGAGCCGAAACTAAGAGGCCTGAATTCTTTGATTGCTTTCTCAGTTTGTTTCTTACCATTGTTGATTGGTTTTGTTCTCCCAATTTTAGAGCTAGTTCAATGGGCTTACCAAAGCAATCTAGCTTTTTTTAACCAACAATTTTTCATTACCGCTTTTAACACGCTGTCACTAGCGATATGTTCGGGGATTATCTGCGCTTATATAGCCCTGTTGATCAATTTTTCAATTCGCTTCGCTCCTAACCAGGCCATTAATAAGCTTAGCTTCCTTTTATCAATTGGTTATGTGATACCTGGTTTGATTTTGGCAGTCGGGTTGGTACAGCTTTATTTATACCTTGATAATAGTCTCTTGCAGAACTCAAAGCTTTTTCTCACGGGATCCTTAATTGGCTTAGTGTTGGCCTACATTATAAAAACCTATGCATCTGCCAATTCGTCAATCGAGTCGGGCTATGAGCGACTCAGCAAGTCGTTAGACAGTTCGGCAAGGGTGTTAGGAGCGGGGAGTTGGACATTGTTACGAAAAATTCACATGCCTCTTCTTAAAACAAGCCTTTTCACTTCAATACTTCTTGTGATGTCCGACGTTGTCAAAGAACTACCTGCCACATTGATACTAAGACCGTTCAATTTTGATACGCTAGCCGTCTCGACTTATCTTTACGCTGCTGAAGAACGAATGCAGCAGGCAGCTGCGCCTGCTATAGCCATTGTTGTGGTCGGGCTCATACCAATCATATTACTTACAAAAATGATCAGAGAATCAAGAGTGTCTGTGAAAAATGACCACTAACGTTCTAAAAATTGAGCGGCTCTCATACTCGTACACCGGAGGAAATAGAGTCTTGGATAACTTGGATTTAGAGATTCGCAGGGGTGAGCGGGTAGGATTGCTTGGACCTTCCGGTTGCGGGAAAAGCACCTTGCTCCGATTAATAGCAGGTCTAGAGAAACCCGATGTTGGGAGTATAACTATACTAGGAAATCTAGTATCGGGTCACAGGGCAATGGTTCCCCCGGAAAATAGAAAGATAGGCTTAGTCGTTCAGGAAAAGGCGCTCTTTCCTCATATGTCGGTTAAAGACAATATTATTTTTGGAATTAGGAAAGAAAAAAACAAGAACAAAGTTGTCTCTGACCTATTGGAAATACTAAAAATTACCAGCCTGTCAGAAAAATTTCCTCATGAGATTTCTGGAGGCGAGCAGCAACGAGTTGCGCTAGCAAGATCCATCGCCCCTGCCCCTAAATTACTGATGCTTGATGAGCCCTTTAGTGCTTTGGATCAGTCTTTAAAGAGCGAACTCTATTCAGAAATATCTAAAGTGCTTAGTGAAAAACAGATCACCATTTTGTTGGTCACCCATGATGTTGATGAAGCTAAGATTTTGACAGATAGGCAGTTGGAGATAGCTGATTTGCAAAAAAAATAAGTTAAAGTTTGGTACCGCTTTTCAGAGGAAGGTTTGGGCTGAGCTCACCAGAATCCCGCCTGGTGAGACAAGGTCCTATAAAGAAATTGCAATTCTGATTGGATCGCCAAACTCGTCCAGAGCCGTAGCAAATGCGTGTGGAAAAAACCCTCTACCAATCATTGTGCCATGCCATCGAGCTATCCGGTCTGACGGAAGTCTTGGCGGCTACAGCGCATTAGGAGGTGTCGAACAGAAACGAGCCTTGCTCAAATCTGAGCAGACTGGACAACCAGTCGAAAAGTTAAACTAATTTTTTGAAGGCGGTAGTTTTAAAAATACCCTCTTATTAGCTAAATTTCTGAGCTAGTTTAAAGCCCGAGCTTATGCATCTTTGCTAGCCGCACTGAGGTTTTCAGCTATTATTTTTGAATGAAAAATTTTAATCGAAAATTAATATAACTTCGCTTTACAGATCATATATGATGGCCGTTCCGTTCCTCTGACACAGGAAAAAGGCTGTGGAAAGTTTGTTTTTAGATCCCACCTTAATTTTAATAATAGCCGCGTTCGCTGGCTTCTTTATGGCTTTTGGTATTGGCGCCAACGACGTAGCTAACGCGATGGGGACGTCGGTCGGAAGCAAAGCAATAACGCTTAAACAGGCCGTTATAATCGCAGCAATTTTCGAGTTCCTGGGAGCCTATCTTGCCGGTGGAGAGGTAACTTCCACTATTCGAAAGGGCATAGTAAGTCCCAGTTTATACTCGAATAATCCTGATATCTTTATTATCGGAATGCTCTCTGCACTATTTGCTGCAGGGACCTGGCTTTTTCTGGCAAGCAGAAAAGGTTGGCCTGTCTCAACTACTCATTCTATTGTGGGAGCGATCGTTGGATTCGTTATAATCTCTATGGGCTTCGAGGCAGTATCTTGGGGTAAAGTTGGGAACATTGCCGCAAGTTGGGTCGTTTCTCCTCTTATATCAGGCAGCTTATCTTTTTTTATTTTCTTGAGCGCGAAGAGATTTGTTCTCGATAAAGAGGATCCAACTTCGGCAGCCATTTTTCTCTTACCTGTTTATACTTTTTTTGCAGCGGTAATCATCGCTCTAGTCACCGCAAGAAAAGGGTTAAAGCATGTCGGATTACCGCTTAGTGACAATGAGATAATAGTCATCACGATTTTATTTGGTCTGCTTGTGATGTTGATTGCCTCATTATTGTTGAGATTCAACAAAGAAAAAATTAAAGAATATGGCGTTGAATCCGCTTTCGCACTTCTCATGATTGTAACTGCTGCATCTATCGCATTCGCCCACGGCTCAAACGATGTAGCAAATGCCATCGGCCCTGTGTCCGCAATTATCAGTGTGACAATGGAGGGGGAGATCGCATCGAAGACAGCGGTAAACTCCTGGGTGCTCTTACTTGGTGGTATTGGAATCGTCTTTGGTCTAGCTATGCTTGGAGGCAAAGTTATAGCCACAGTTGGTAACAAGATTACAACGTTAACTCCGAGTCTCGGATTTTCAGCAAATATGGCGGCAGCTTCCACGGTAGTAGCAGCCACTTATGTGGGGTTTCCAATATCGACAACCCACACTTTGGTGGGTGCTGTAATTGGCGTTGGGCTCGCGAAAGGAGTAGCGCACCTTGATCTAGCTTCCATTGGGCGAATTGTGATGTCATGGGTAATTACAATTCCCGCTGGGGCAATTTTTACTGTTTTATTCTATCTCCTTTTGAAATTCTCTTTTGGTTTATGACCCGAAATAATTTTCTTTTACTTTTCTCGTTTAAAATTACTCAACCCGTCTTTCTCTCTATCTGCGCTCGAATAGATTCCTTATGTCCAAAGATAAAAGAAATCTGATTATCATTCGGCACGCGCAAGCTGAACCGGTCTCAAATTCAGGTCTCGATTTTGATAGGCCCCTTACAAGTCGAGGAGAGGAGCACGCGATATTAATGGCTCGCAGGGCGATGAGCTATGAGTTAAAAATCGATCAATTGATATGCAGTCCAGCCTTAAGAACAAAAATGACCGCCCTGATTTTTTGTCGAGAGATTGGTTTTCAGGAAAACAAAATTCTCTATCTAAATGAGCTCTACGAGGGAACCCTTCAAAAGTACCTAAGGGTTTTTTCAAGAATAACTAAAAACACGACTATTATTATAGGACATTACCCTGGAGTGAAGGATTTAGGAAACTGGCTCTGCGGCAATCATTTCCAAGAGTTTCCTGCGGCTGGAATGATGCATTTGAGCATCTCTTCAGACCAAATAGTCAATATCTCAGCAGGGGAGGAAAAATTGCTGCGATTCGAATATCCTGAAATGTTCGAGACCTGATTTACTAAAACCATCGAGTTAACCAATAAGACACAAATTCTGTTAACCTTACCTTAAGAGAACAATAAAAATTTTTATTTCACCAACAAAGGAATAGTTATTCGCGCCCTTCTCTGAAACCAGTACGAGAAAAAACTAATCGAGAAACATTAATGACAGCTAAAACGATGGAAGAGCTGGTCGCGCTTTGCAAGCGACGAGGTTTTATTTATCAAACTAATGAAATCTATGGGGGATTGCAGGGTCTCTTTGATTACGGTCCATTAGGCGTTGAACTCAAGAATAATCTAAAACACTCGTGGTGGAGTTCAATGGTCTATGAGCGGGACGATGTGGAGGGACTGGATGCGTCAATCTTAACTAATCCGGCTGTTCTCAGACAATCGGGTCACGAGGATACCTTTACGGATCCTCTCGTTGATTGCAGGAGCTGTAACGCTAGATGGAGAGCTGATCATTTAGAAAAACAAGAGTGTCCAGCTTGTGGCTCAAAGGACCTTACTGAACCAAGAGCTTTCAATTTGATGTTTAAAACGACGGTTGGTCCCGTAGATGATGGCTCTTCTTTTGCATACCTTAGACCGGAAACAGCACAACAGATTTTCACCAACTTTAAGAATATTGTTGATTCTACGTCGCGAACCTTACCCTTTGGAATTGCCCAAATTGGCAAAGCTTTCAGAAATGAGGTCACGCCTAGGAATTTCATCTTCAGGGTAAGAGAATTCGAGCAAATGGAGCTTGAATTCTTTGTTGAGAAAGGCTCGGACGAAGAATGGCATGAAATTTGGGTAAAGAAGCGATTGGCTTGGTGGAAAGAGCAAGGAGTTAGTGAAGAAAACCTTGAACTTCTCTATGTTCCCCAGCAAGAACTCTCTCATTACTCAAAAGCGACGGTAGACATCATGTATAAATTTCCGCACGGGCTGGAGGAGCTCGAGGGAATTGCCAATAGAACTGATTTCGATCTTGGGTCTCATTCGAAGAATCAAAAAGATTTGGACCTGACGGCAACTGTCAAGGAAAATAAGACCTCTAATTCTAAGTTAGCGATTCAAAAAAGGGACACAGGAGAATGGGTTGTGCCTTTTGTGATTGAGCCGTCTGCTGGAGTAGACAGAGGTGTACTGGCAGTGATTAATGAGGCTTATAAAGTTGAGAATCTGGGAGAAGGAAAAGAAAGAACGGTTCTCTCTTTTCCTCCACATTTGGCTCCGATTAAAGCTGCGGTAGTTCCATTAAAAAGAAATAACGAGGATCTTGTAAAAGCAGCATATGAGCTTAAGAGTAAGCTTCAATTGCTCAAGCTGGGACGAGTAGTGGTTGAGAACTCGGGAAATATTGGAAAAAGTTACAGACGCCATGATGAGGTTGGAACGCCACTTTGCATCACCATCGATTTCCAGACTCTCGAGGATGGAACCGTGACTTTGAGAGACAGAGATTCAATGGAACAAGAAAGAGTAGGATTAGACAAGGTCCCGGACACTTTTAGAGATCGAATAGTAAAATCCGATGCGGTATAAATATGTTGGACGTACAAAAAAGTTCTTTTTACCTGCGAGCCTTCAATAAATAGCCACAAGGGGCTCCGCAATAGGCAGGCCCCAAAGATAGCTTAGCCTTTGAGAGGCAATCCTTTATCTGACGATGTGAACATCGTGGGTGAGTGTACGCGTAAACCCATCAAAGATTATTTTGTCAAGATTTTGCGTACCGTCATCCAGTCGGACAAGGGTATACATTGTAAAAGTGGTTCCCTCACGATGATAAACTCCGCTGAAGGAGGCATAGCCAAAATAACCATCAGGGCCAAACCCTCTTCCTTCTCCTGTTACCAGGCCGCCTGATCTTCCAGAATCCGCGGTTAGTTCAAACGTGGTATAGACCCGTCCGTACTCGCCCATTGTCCCTTCGGCCATTATTATTCCTCCACCTTTTTTTAGTTGGACAGAAGTAATTTCCATCTTTGCGCTCGGCTGTCGTTCTGTAAAAGTTATTGAGGATTTTTTATGGTCAGATGCCATTGAGCTAACGGCGAATAAAGTTAAAAGAAATGTAACTAAAAAGTTTTTCATGAATTTGTCCTTTCTCTCAGAGATCTAGATTTTCTTGGTTTGGCCAGCTTACTCAGTAAGATCAAAATATTCCATAAACGTCGCTACTCTTAATAGATCTATCTGTGAAAGAAGTGATAAGGTGAGGAATGTTGGGATTAGTAGAGGAGCCTCCTTGTTTCGTAGCCTCGATCACTTGGTCTTAATGACGCGTGATTTGCCCTCTGCGTCATCGGACTATTCAAAGGTTTTCGGATGTGAACCCGTTTGGCGGGGAGTGCATGATGGACTAGGAACAGAGAATGCGATTTTTTCGGTCAATAATACATATTTAGAGATCTTAGCGCCTCGAGCGAAAGGTGCCGGGGCTGACTTTGTGAATTCAGTGATTGACGCTGATGGAGAAGGACTAGCTGGTTTAGCTCTTGAGACTAGCGACATTGGAAGACTTAAAAAAGAGCTTTCAGAAAGGAAGGTGCCAACAAAAAAAATTGTTTCAGGAGCGGGTCTTGATTCACAGCAGGACAAATTCCGCACTTGGCAAAATTTATTCTTTTCTCGTGGCTTAACAAGGGGTTTGTTCATCTTTGCAATCCAGCATGAATCTGAAAAGCTTCAAAAATCAGAAGTGAGCCGATCTACGATTGATCGATTAGATCACGTTGTCGTTCACACAAATGACCCCGACGGATTTGTTTCGCTATACCGTGACAAGTTTGGAATAAAGCTGAGCCTCGATCAGACCGTAGAAAAATGGGGTGGGCGAATGCTTTTCTTTCGGCTGAATAGAACAACCATAGAAGTCATAGGAAAAATTGAAAAAGATGGTATTCCGAAAGATTCATTTTGGGGTCTTGCCTGGTCCGTAAGTGATCTGAAAGCAGTTCATCGACGGCTCACCGATGTTGGAGTTGAAGTTTCGAATATTAGGGATGGACGCAAACCACGTACGATAGTTTGTACTGTCAAATCTCACACCCGTGGCGTCCCGACCTTGTTGATTGAGCATCTGGATCGTTAAGCTCTGCGAAATGCCATCGCCTTCGAAAATTAGTAACTACTCAGGAAGGCCTGAAATCGGCCTTCTCAAGTGTCGACGAAATACAAACAACGGCAAAAGAAGAAAAGGCCATAATTTCTGATAGTGAGTGGGCGTAAGTCGTTGGGATAAATCCATTACTTTGGCATCGAGCCCAACAAGAATTCGGGATTTTTTTGCTTTGACCCCTGCAAGTATAATCTGCGCTGCCCTGCTTGGATGAATTCCATTTTCTCTGAATATCCTACCCTGCTCCTCTTGCGAGACGTTCTTTCCAACTATGTTGACTAAACTCAAATCAGGGGCAGATTCTTCTCTTTTAGCAGATGCAAGAATGTTGGTGCCTATATGGCCCGGATGAACAGCGTGTATCTGCAAGTTTGTTCCTTTGAATTCTTTAGTAATGGATTCAGTAAAACCTCGAACAGCGAACTTGGCGGCATGATAAACGCTTTGGTTGGGCACTGTAATCATTCCAAAAATAGAGGAAGTATTAACAAGTGCAGCTTCTGGTCTCTCACTTAAGTGGGAGAGAAACTTTCTAGTTAGGTTGACTACTCCATGGAAATTTACATTAATTACACGATCCCAATCTTTCTCGGGCATATTTTCAAAGTTGGAAAGCACTGTTATGCCGGCGTTGTTAAAAAGCAAATCAACTGTCTTATGGCGTTGTATAACCTCTTCGTAGAGAGCATCGATTTGTTCTTTATCTCCAATGTCAACAGTGTGCGTTGAGCAGGCTACGTTGTAATGATTTACCATCTTGGACGTTCCGGCGAGCGCGTCTTCATTTATGTCACAAATTGCTACGTCGCATCCAGCCTTTGCCAAAAGAACGGCTAAATACCTTCCCATACCAGAGCCCGCTCCAGTGATAACCGCAGTTTTATTTAAAAAACTTTTCATATTTCTATTCTACTTTTTTATTTTGGACTTGTATTCGCGCTCGTTTGGACTACTGGATTTTTACTGAAATCTAATTCTCTTTAATTCAATCTAGCAACTAATTTTTCGGCGTTCAATGGTTTGATGAGAGTCTTCGCCGGCTATGGTAGTCTCCTCCTAAAAACAAGGAAGAAATATGAATGACCTTATCCTGCAGCCCGTCTTGTTTATGGGGGTACTCAGTGCCCTAATGCTAATTTGGATGTATGCCACCAGGCTACCTGCTTCTATTAAACTTCAACAAAAAGGCATCAACCTTCAAGATTTATCTCATCCCTCTGCCCTTGGTGGTGTATTTCCAAGTAAGGTTGAAAGAGTAGCAGATAATTACAATCACCTTTGGGAACAGCCGACGCTTTTTTACGCAATCGTATTTGTGATTTGGGCCCAAAATCACACGGATCAACTTTATTTAAATCTAGCCTGGATTTATTGCTTTTTGAGGTTCTCTCATTCTATCGTGCAAAGCACTAGCAACCATGTTTGGGCCAGATTTTCCCTATTCATTTTGAGCTGGTGCGTTCTGACCTCTATGTTGCTCAGGGAAATTTTTTTAGCTGTGGGTTGAGCAATATAAAGCTTTTCTTATAGCGCTTTGAAAAAAATAGGCGAACCTGTTTATGCTCATAATTTCCGTGTCTCTAATACTCTCGGCTTTAGTGGTAATGCTAGGCTCCCCAATTTTAGCTTTAGGGTTAGGCGCTACTTTTTCTATTCTCGGTAAAATAGACGACCGATTTTATACTCGGGTTTTTGCAACAAGGTTGCTTCAGACAGGAATTATCTTAATTGGGTTGTCAATCAATGCTGTCGAAGTTTTTGAGTTAACGAAAGTGTTTTTCCCCATTTTAGCTTTTTATGTAAGTGTTACCTTTCTCCTAGGCTTGTTGTTAGGTCGAGTCTTTCGGATAGGCAGAAAATTTTCTCTGCTGATAGCGTCAGGAACGGCCATCTGCGGCGGTACCGCGATGGCAGCGGTCGCGCCTATTATAAGATCGAGACCCGCAGATCTAGCGACTGGAATAACTATTGTTTTCGTTCTAAACGCAATAGCGATCGCATTTTTCCCGATGCTAGGAAAGTTGCTGGGATTTTCAGAATTGCAATTTGGAGCCTGGGCTGCCTTAGCGATCCATGACACTAGTGCTGTCCTCGGCGCGTCCCTAAATTATGGTCCTGATGCAGTAGACTCTGCTACGACCATAAAGATGTTGCGGACACTATTTTTGGTGCCTTTAACTGTTTTTTTGATATTTTTTCAGCGTAACGAGACTCAAAGCATTCCCTTCCCATTTTTTGTGCTTTTATTTTCTATCTCGGTCGGACTAGGCTCATCAGTTGACTTGCCAGTCGTGTCCTCGTTAATAAGGGATGCCAGTCAGGTCTGTCTTTTAATTGGCTTTTTTGCGGTAGGAACCCAAATCTCAAAAGAGGCGATTCAGGAGCTTAAATTAGTTCGTTTGCTTTCCTCGATTACTCTATGGGCTTTGATTATTCCAATTTCTTATCTTTTTGTGGGACTCGGTGATCTTTAGTCCTGTCGCCGAAGACGACTAAGGGGTTGCCTTGCGGATCATGTAATTTCTGAATTTTTTGCAGTCCGAACTTATTTTCCTCTCGAGGGTTTCTAAGCACTAATTTCGACTGATCTTTCTCTCATGTAAACGCACATTCTTTTATCGGATATTAAGGTTCCAAAAAATTATCTTGACTATATTTTTATCTCAAGGACTATTCTGCTAAAAGTTGTTAGACTCTTCGTGCAAGGCATACCCGCACCTTTAAAAAACCCTTTTCCGTAACCTTAGATGAAAAAAAAAATAGAGCGCGCAGAATTTATACTTAAACATCTGAATGAGTTATATCCAGAGACACCAAGCCCGCTTAATCATCGGAATAATTATGAACTGCTTATCGCCGTGTTATTGAGCGCGCAGTGCACTGATGAGAGAGTAAATAAAGTTACTCCCACACTTTTTCGAGCAGCAAAAACACCAAAGAAGATGATAAAGCTCGATCATGAAACGGTTTACAACATCATCCGTCCCTGTGGACTCGCTCCAAAAAAGGCTCGTGCAATCTTAGAGCTATCCGATATCTTGGTTCAGAAATATAGGGGATCTGTCCCCGAAAGCCTGGAGGCTCTTGAGAAACTACCGGGAGTAGGACATAAAACTGCTAGCGTTGTTATTTCACAAGGCTTCGGTCATCCGGCTTTCCCCGTCGATACACATATTCACCGACTTGCCCAAAGATGGGGTTTATCAAATGGAAAAAATGTCAATCAAACGGAAACGGACTTAAAACGAATATTCCCAATAGAATCTTGGAACAAGTTGCATTTACAAATCATTTTTTACGGTCGAGAATTTTGCAGTGCAAGAGGGTGTGATGGAAGACAGTGCTTTATCTGTCGAGCTTGTTACCCCAATAGGAAAAGACCAAAAAAAACAAAAAAAGCTTAGCTTTAGTTTGCTTGAAAAAGATTTGATGACAAAGAGAATAATGGAGGCTTTAACATGGAGGATTTTTCATACACCGGTTTAACAACTGGAGTTGCGCTACTAGCTTATTATTTTACACTCATTAAATCCGGGGCAGCACGCGGAAAGTTCGGTGTTCAGGCTCCGTCTCACGATGGTCCGAATGAATATTTAAGGTATGTTCGAGCGCATCAAAATACGTTAGAACACATTGTGATCTTTCTTCCGGCATTGTGGCTATTTTCTTACGCCGTGGACCCTTTTTGGGGAGCGACAATAGGTTTACTGTGGCCGGTCGGAAGAATGCTTTACGCGCTTGGTTACTATCAAAGCTCTGAAAAAAGGATGACCGGCTTGATCATTAGCATGCTGCCTCTTTATGTCTTGGTTTTGGGAGGAGTTTTCGGATGTGCCTGGAATCTCTATCGAGCAATTGACTGAAAGCACCAAACAACTATCCTGAGGGAGACAATGTTAAATTTAAAGTTTCTTAAGTTTTATGACGGGAGTATTTGATCATGTTTATTTCTAAAACCAGTAAGCTTTCACTTTTACTAATCTTATTGTGCTCATTTAATTCGTACTCGGGTGATTTAAGAGATTTTGTTGAGAGCAGCTCCAGAAATGAAAGCAATGCACTCAGGGATGTTTATAGAAACCCCGTGGAGACTCTGTCTTTCTTTGGTCTTGAATCTGATATGACCGTCATTGAGCTATCTCCCGGAGGGGGCTGGTACACTGAAATATTAGCACCGTATCTGCGAGAGTCAGGTGGCTTAATTGTTGCTCACTTTAATCCTGATTTAGGTGGTTACTTTGAAAGAAGTCGAAGTCGATTTGAAAGAAAAATTAAGAATAATGAGATTTATGAAGCTATGACTATGGTGAATCTTGATTCCAATTTCTCCGAGCCCGGTGAGGCTGACGCCGTACTAACGTTTCGCAATTTGCATAATTGGATAGGTCCGCAGTTAGATGCAATTTTAAATAGCGCCTTTCTGTCTCTAAAACCGGGAGGGATACTGGGTGTTGTCGAGCACAGAGCTGCTCCTGGAACTAGCATCGAAGCAATGAAGAAAACCGGATACGTCACCGAAGAGTGGGCAATTTCCGAGATAGAGAAAAAAGGATTTGCACTAGTGGCTAAGTCAGAATTAAACGCTAATCCGCGTGATACTAAGAACCATCCGCGAGGAGTCTGGACACTTCCTCCGTCCATGGCAATGAAAGAACAAGACAGAGAGAAGTATGAGGCGATTGGTGAAAGTGATCGAATGACGTTACTTTTTAGAAAACCATAGAAAATGAGCTACACGAAACTAGACAGAACGGATGTTCTTGACGGCTATTATCCTTCTCGCTGGCCTGTGGAATGCGGCGGGAATCGCAGGCAAAAGGCAACTTTGGGCGGAATTTTTGCCCGAGAGGGAGATCCAGAGGTTGTAAGTGTCGCTAACGGGCGTTGGAATGTAATGACAATTCATAGAGGTCCTGGGGAGCTTTATCTTGCAGGGACAATGCCCGCGTTCAAGGGCCCTCCACCCTTCGGCTGGTTGCAAAAATTAGATCCAGAGTCTCTTAGTGTAATCTCTGAGTCTCGAGAGTTGCCCTGCGGAGAGCACGTTTGGTGTGGTGCGATAGCCGCTCACATAAACGGGAACATTATGATGGTTAACGGAAATTATCTTCACAGCCTGTCGCCTGATTGCGAAGTTGTTAGGGAAGCCAAACTACCTGTAGATCAGGCGCACAATGGATTGATTGTTTTATCAGATGGAACCATTGTTACCAAAGATTTGCGTTTGGAAAATCAGGGCCAATCGACCATTAGCCGGCTTGATCCGGATACTTTAGAATTATTACATAAACCTTTGATCCTCCCAGAGGGATCGATGGGCAGAATAGCGAGTGATAAAACCGAAGAAGGTGAGTTTATTTATGTGCCCGGCATTGAAAAAGTTTGGCGGGTAGCGGTCGAGCCTGATCAACTAACATTGGATAGCACTTGGTGCCCGCGTTATCGTCGCATTGGGGGACCTCAGGGCTTGTCTTGGGATGGGTGCATATCAGAGGATTATCTTTGGCTGATGGATAATGGCGATATAGATTCCCTCAGAGCAATATATGGAAACCACCCCAACGGAAGGTTTAAAGCTGAAGATTCTGAGGTGCTCTCACGTTTGAGCTGGCAGAGAGCAGCCCCGTGGAGTGGACCGCAACGATTGTTAAGGTTTTCTCTTTCGGATGGATCCCTTAAGGAAATTTCACCTTTTGGCGCTGCGGGGGGAGGCATCATAGCGCCTCCAGTCAATGTTCCCGAGCATAAGATGTGCATAGCATGGGACAGTATCAACGGAGGGTTGGCCGGTATCTCTACTGACTCAGGAGAACTCACGTTGGCTTGGAAAATTGATGTCAGACCTTCCATGCAGCCAGTCGTTTTCCCAGATTCAGGTGAGCTGGTTATTAATCACTATCAGGATAGAGACGATCAAATAATAGTTGTGGATATTAAAAGTGGCGAATTAATAAGCAAGGTCAGTCTCGGCTCGCCACTGGCCAACGGAATGTTCCTTAGCCCAGGGTTTGAACGGGATATTTACTACTGTTCGACCCTAACTTTTGCTCGAGTTCAGTGGCGTTAACAATGTCTCTTTATGAGGCTTAGTGCCCAAGCTATAATTTTCGGATTGTCTTCAGCATTTAGAACATACTCTTGTCCCTGCCCTTTGCACTGCAGAGTACAGTCCTTATCGTTATCCCATTTCAGCCTGTTCAAAAATAAATTCTTAGATTTAGAAAAATACCTCTTGGGTAATTTCCAATGGGATCTTGTTTTTCCTATTTCGGAGAGAACAAGATCGGGACTGGTTTTCTTAAAAATACCGAAGCCTGGAATTTCCCGCCCCCTCTCTGCAAGGCTCATTTTCTCTCGTCCTATGTATAGGGCGTTGTTTGGATAATCAGATTTGTTCCCAAAACCGTGAGGATGAGCAAGCCCACGTTCCTTGAGGTAGTTTTTAATATCAATATCAGAGGTCAATATATCTTTTATTTGTAACCAACCAAATAAATGATGTGTGTCGCGTTCTTTTACGTGGAAACGTTTGAACCAACCGAAAAATAAAAACAGGTCATTTTTCCCCACCTCCCTATTGCGAAGTTCGGATTGCGAGGAGTTGGCCTGTCCAAATAAACCGATCCCGCTTCGCAGGTCAGGGTCGAAGTGACAGTAATCAGTGCTGGCAACGGAGGAAACACAGGCTTCCTTAAGAGCGGTGTTTCCGGATATTCCATGGATTTCTAAGTCAGAGTATCGATGAGGGGACGGTGCTTTTGATGGGATTGGTATCGAAAAGATTGTGTCGTCCGAGAATATAGGCGAAGCCGTTTCTCCCGAGCTTGAGTCAAACCCTTTCCGACTTAAAATAATTCTTCTCATCTCTGTTACTTTTAATTTTTAGAGAAAATACCGAGAAAAAAAACTTGTTACAAGCCGAAGGAAAAAATTGTTAAATAGTATGCGATGGATGTTTCCGATCTTTTAGATAACTTAAACGAGCCGCAACGAGAATGTGTTGCTGGGCCCAAGGGTAGCTCTTTGGTGCTTGCTGGTGCGGGTAGCGGTAAGACGAGGGTGTTAGTGCACAGAATTGCTTGGCTCATAAAGGCCGAAGGCATTTCGCCATTCAGTATACTCGCGGTTACCTTCACGAACAAAGCCGCCTCAGAGATGAGAGCTAGGATTGAAGACTTGTTAGGGTCTTCCCTAAGGGGGATGTGGGTAGGAACTTTTCATAGTATAGCGCACCGAATTTTGCGTACTCACTTCGATGAGGCGGGATTGCAAAAAGACTTTCAAATTTTAGATTCGGACGATCAAATCAGACTGGTTAAGCGGGTTATTTTGGGCCTAGATTTAGACGAAAAAAAATGGCCAGCCAGACAGGCCACATGGTGGATAAACAGTCAAAAAGACGAGGGCCTCAGACCAAAAAATATTGAGCACATGGATGATCTTTACCTCAAAACTCATCTGGCAATATATACCGCTTATGAGGATGCCTGTTTACGTGGTGGCATGGTCGATTTTGCAGAGTTGCTTCTGAGAGCCCACGAGCTTTGGTTAAAAAAACCTGAACTTCTTAAGCATTATCAAAACCGCTTCTCCGCTTTGTTGGTTGATGAGTTCCAAGATACTAATTCTGTTCAATATGCTTGGTTGCGAGTGCTTGCCGGTGAAAACGGCAATCTTATGGTTGTGGGTGATGATGACCAATCAATTTACGGTTGGCGCGGAGCTAAGATTGAGAATATCCAGCAATTTTCGAAAGACTTTCCGAATTCCAACACCATAAGACTTGAACAAAATTATCGTTCTACTTCCAATATTTTGAAGGCTGCAAACGGACTGATCGATCAGAACTTTGGTCGTCTGGGTAAGGAGCTTTGGACTGACCTGGGCGAGGGTGAGCCCTTAAATCTCTTTGCGGGTTATAACGAAATTGATGAAGCTCGTTACATTATCGATCGAATCAAAGATTGGATTTCTCAAGGAAACATGCGAAGTGAGGCAGCAATTCTTTATCGATCAAATGCGCAATCAAGGGTTCTCGAGGAAGTTCTTCTTCGAAGTCAAATCCCATATAAGATATATGGAGGGCAGAGGTTTTTCGAGCGGATGGAGATTAAAAATGTTCTTGCCTATATGCGCTTAATTAGCCAACCAAAATCAGACTCTGCCTTTGAGCGGGTTGTCAATACCCCTCCCCGAGGAATCGGAAGTAAGAGCGTTGATGAAATAAGAACCTTCGCCAGAGGAAATGGCATCTCACTATGGGAAGCTTCTCAGAAGTTAGTCGAGAACAACATACTTAGCTCGCGGGCATCTAACTCGGTTCAAGGATTTCTTGACTTTATCGCCCTACTGGAACAAAAGAGCGACCAACTCGATCTTGAAGAAATCGTCGAGCTAGTGGTAAGAGAAACCGGACTTAAAGAGTATCATATGAAAGAAGGTGGCGAGCGAGGCCAAGCGAGACTAGAAAATTTAGCGGAACTCGTCACAGCAGCGCAAACGTTTGATCCTTCCTTCGAGTATTTATTGGATGATGATGGCTTAGAACCTGAGGAATCTCGGCTTAGTGACTTAGAAGAATTTCTGAATCATGCCTCTCTTGAAGCAGGTGAAAAACAGGCTGGTGATAGTGAGGATTGTATTCAGATGATGACGATGCACAGTGCGAAGGGTTTAGAATTTCCATTAGTCTTTTTGGCGGGCATGGAGGACGGTTTGTTTCCTCATGCGATGTCCATGGAGGAACCTGGACGACTAGAGGAGGAACGCAGACTCTGTTATGTTGGGATCACCAGAGCAATGAGAAAACTTTATTTAACCTACGCAGAATCCAGAAGAATCCACGGCAACGAAACAATGAACAGGCCGTCAAGATTTATTTCTGAAATTCCTGAGGATGTTATAAAAGAAGTACGTATGAATAATACCGTGACACTTAGCACCCCTAAAGGCAGATTGAGAAATGGCGTAGTTGATGGAACAGACCTTCGATTGGGTCAAAGGGTAATACACAATAAATTTGGGGAAGGTGTGATCTTGAACTATGAGGGAAATGGAAGCTCCTCCAGAGTTCAAGTAAATTTTAGCTCTGGCAGTAAGTGGCTAGTTACGGCTTACGCTAACTTAAAAGCGGTGGGATAAAAATGAAAAGATTTTATTTGCTACTTTGTGTATTGGTCGCGATTGGGTGTGATAACCAGCCAGCCAAGAACGCTGCAGCAGTGTCAAGTGCTGAAAAGAAAGAGACTTATAATTGGAAAATGGTTACAACCTGGCCAAAAAACCTGCCTGGTCTTGGTACCTCGCCAGAGCGAATGGCAAAAAAAATTGAAGCGATGAGTAATGGCCGGCTAAAAATTAAAGTTTATGGTGCGGGAGAGATTGTTCCTGCGATGGAGGTATTTGAGACAGTTTCACAAGGAACCGTTCAACTTGGCCATGGCGCCTCATATTATTGGAAAGGCAAAGTCCCAGTTGCTCAGTTTTTCACAGCAGTACCTTTCGGTTTGACCGCACAAGAGATGAATGGATGGCTTCTCCACGGCGGCGGTCTTGAGCTGTGGAGAGAGCTTTACGATCGCTACAACCTTTTTCCTATTCCGGGTGGGAACACTGGGGTCCAAATGGCCGGTTGGTTTAACAAAGAGATTACGTCCTTGAAGGATATCAAAGGTCTGAAAATGAGGATTCCCGGTTTGGGAGGGGAGGTCTTTGAAGCGGCAGGAGGGACCGCTGTGCGGATGGCAGCTAGTGAGATATTTACAAGCATGCAAACAGGGGTGATTGACGCGACCGAGTGGGTGGGCCCATACAATGATCTTTCTCTCGGGCTGCATCAAACAGCAAAGTACTACTATTATCCTGGGTGGCAAGAGGCAGGGCCCACGCTTGAAGTTATAGTTAATAAAGATGCTTGGAATAGTTTGCCTTCTGACCTCCAAGCTATTCTTGAGACGGCCTCTCTGGCAGCAAACACTGACATGCTTGCGGAGTATACGGCTCGAAACAATTTCTCGTTAAGAGAACTTGTAGATAATCAGGATGTCGAGCTTCGGCCGCTCCCGCAAGAGGTTTTGGACGCCTTCAGGGAGATTTCCTATAAAATGATTTCCGAAATTCCTTCAGATGACGATGAATTAAGTCAAAGGATTTACAAATCGTACGAAGAATACAGGAAAGGCGTCATAAGTTATCACCAGATATCAGAACGTGCCTTCATTAATGTTCGAGGCAATGGCAAATAATGTATCTAGACCGGATTCGCAGATGAACTCAGAGCGTCCAAGCTGGTTTGCCCGAAGAGAGATAGCACCATTTACGTTAGAAGAGCCAGAAGTTAAAAAGATTTTAGAAACGGCGAGTCACGCTGTTGTCAGTTGGGTGACGAAAGAATCGGAACCAGTCACAGCCATAATGTTGTACGTGATGGTTGATGGCAAGATAACTGTCACCTCTACCACCAATCGTGCCAAGTATTATGCTTGGAAAAGGAATCCGGCCACTTCTTTTTGTATTTGGGACCCAAGTAATATTGGGCGTCAGGTGATATTGAGAGGAGATATTGCAATCACAAAAGATTATGAATTGCTTCGAAAGTATACAAACGGGTTCCTCACAAGAGCGCGAGACGGACGAGCGCCGTCAGCTGAGCGGTTAGAAAGGGAGCTCGCTAAATTCGACGCGCCTGACCGCCATATGATGCAACTAAATATAAAAAAGATTCTTTCGCACAACCTTGACGAGCTTCTCAAAGTCGAAAAGGAGGGACTGGACGTTTGGTCATAAGGAAATTATCCATACAAAATTTCTGGCAACCAAGTTGCTAGTCTCGGATTAAAAGCGAGTAAAAATAGCAAGATTAATTGAATGAAAACAAATGGGGCGACTCCTTTATAAATGTCTTTCGTCTCCACCTGATTTGGAGCGACACCTCGTAGATAGAATAGAGCAAAACCAAAAGGCGGCGTCAGGAAAGACGTTTGCAAATTAACAGCAATCATTATCCCTAACCAAATTGGGTCCACCCCGAGAGCAAGCAATCCCGGTCCAACAATCGGAACGACTATGAAAGTTATTTCTATAAAATCTAGAATGAAACCCAACAGAAAAATAACCAGCATGACTATAATTAATGCGCCGGTCGACCCCCCAGGAATTAGAGAGAACCAGTGTTCGATTAGTTCTTCTCCACCGTATCCTCTAAAAACTAGCGAGAAGAGCGAGGCGCCGATTAAGATAAAAAACACCATCGAGGTAGTTTTAGTTGTGGAGATCGATATCTCCCTTAGATTGTTAACATTAAGTTCATTTTTTAAGAAAGCCAGCATGATAGCCCCCAGAGCTCCTACGCCAGCGGCTTCGGTAGGCGTTGCTACGCCTGCTAAAATGGAACCAAGGACAGCGAAGATAAGAAAAAGTGGCGGGAATACGCTCGCAAAAAAATCTCGCCCGGTTACAGACTTCTGGTCTTCTATCGCTGGGGCCAACTTAGGCTTAGAGACTGAAACGAGGATTATATAAAGCAGGTAAAGTAACACTAGCAATAATCCGGGGATTAAGGCTCCGGCGAAAAGATCTCCAACGGAAACCGATTTGGTATTGAATATGCCTTGAGACAATTGGGCCTGCTGATAAGCATTTGACAAGACGTCTCCAAGGAGGACTAAAGCAATAGAGGGAGGTATGATTTGACCTAACGTGCCAGTAGCGCAGATTGTTCCGGCTGCTAAGGGAACATGGTATTTTGACTTAAGCATTATTGGTAATGCCATTAGGCCCATTGTCACAACGGTTGCTCCGACAATGCCCGTACTTGCTGCCATTAGCATACCTACGACAGTTACTGAAATTCCAAGGCCGCCCGGGAGGTCACCAAACACTCTTCCCATTGTGTTCAGGAGTTGCTCCGCCAGTTTTGTTTTCTCCAAGGTAACGCCCATTAAGACGAATAGTGGAACGGCAACTAAGGTTTGATTGGAGATAATTCCAAATATTCTGCTCGGTGTGGCAGATAAGAAAGCCGGATCAAATGTCCCGAAAAAGATTCCAATGGCCGCTGCAAGCAAGGCAGTACCTGCTAACGAAATTGCAACCGGATATCCAAGAATAAGTACTGCAAAAACGGCTAAGACTAAGACTATAGGGGCTAGAGTCATATTGATCTTAGACGACCGATAGCTTTCAAGGACTCAGAAATTCCTTGAAAACCAACGAGTATCGCCATGACTGGGATCAACGTTTTCAGAAGAAACACCCCTGGCAAACCTCCTGGGTCTGGCGAACTTTCTTTAATAGACCAGGCGAATCCCACATATTCCAGACTCGCAAAGAATATGAAAAAGCAAAACGGCATGAGAAAGAAAAGAGTCCCAGCAATCTCAATGATGGCTTTAGTTTTTTCTGAAAACTTTTCACGCAAAACGTCTACGCGAACATGTCCTTTTTCTTTTAAAGTGAAGGCAATACCTATCATAAAAACGCTGCCATGGAGATACATAACAAGTTCTTGCACCCCTATTGAACCAATATTAAAAATATAACGAGCGGCAACAACCCCACATGTAAAAATTACCATTAGCGGAGTGAACCAGGCTATTGCTGTCCCAGAAAAATCAGTTATCCGATCGATTGTTCTAATTATTTGAAAAATTGAAGTTCTCCTTTTTCAGGGAGAATACTATCACAGATGTTAGGAGCGCTGGCCAAGGATCTTTTTTCTAATGTTGTTGATTTGCCCAAATAATATAGGGAAGAATTTAAAAAAAGTTTCCACAAACACCGACGAAGATAATAAATCCGACCCAGTGGTTATTTAAAAATGCTTTGAAGTAATTTTCTCGAGTTGCTTTTGAAAGCAGCATATGTTGATAAAGAAAACACAAACCTGCGCCGAGAACAGAGATTTGATATATCAAACCGAAACCATGAGATTCGCCCAAAAAAAATAAAATACAGAGACAAAAAAATTGTAATATGCCGATGATTATATGGCTAAATTTTCCAAATATGATTGCAGTCGACTTCAAACCGAGTTTTATGTCGTCGTCTCTATCTACCATCGCGTACTGGGTGTCATAAGCGATTACCCATGCCCAATTTGCAACTAGTAATAGCCACATAGTGGCATTGAGGCTTCCGCCCCCAGCTGAGAACGCCATTGGGATACCCCAGGAAAAAGCAATTCCAAGAACAGCTTGCGGAAAATGTGTATATCTTTTCATAAAAGGGTAAGCACTCATAACTATTAGGGCCCCAAATGACATAATTATGGTCCAAGTGTTCAAGGTTAAAA
>JAYYDI010000028.1:0-3836 GCA_036161055.1 Pseudomonadota bacterium | reverse complement strand
TTGCGGAATTGAGAAACGCTTACAGATAAATTTTGCCTGAGTGCCTTTGCCCACACCTGGCGCACCTAAAAGTATTATCCTCACCAGAAAAACTCCTTTTCATTTTTTTGGCCTGTTTATTTAAAGTAGTTTCGAATTCGGTATGCTCCGAGATTGATTATCTAACTTCGTGCCAAAATTATTTTTACAATTCTAGGTTTTTCCTCGCTTAACAATACCCTTCCCTCAAGCAAGTAAACTAGATTAATAAATGAAAACTTAATGCCGTCTGGTTTACTCTAGTTTCCTCTCCGAGATAAAAGAGCTACAGATTCGACATGTTTAGTATGTGGGAACATATTCACCACACCCGCTACTTCAAATTCGAATCCTTTCTGCACTAGGACCCTTAGATCTTTTACAAATGTAACTGGGTTGCAAGAAACATACACGATTCTCTCAATATTTTGAATGCGTAGGCCGCTAATAAATTCCGAAGCACCGCTTCTTGGCGGATCAAGCACAATTTTGTTTACATCATTCAGTGCCTCAATCGTTCGGTCACCTAACGTCAGATCACAAGCTTGGAAATTACAATTATAAATATTATTCAAGTCGGCGTTAATTTGTGCCCTTTTTACGCTGCTTTCAGAGTATTCAACACCATGGACAATAGCAGCAGATCTAGCAATTGGAAGCGAAAAATTCCCAATTCCACAAAAAGCATCTAACACCCTATCCTCTTTTTTTAGATCGAGAAGAGATATGACAGAGTTAACAAGATGGCGATTGGCCTCAAGATTTATTTGCGTAAAGTCTCCCACTGAAAAACTCAATCTTAAGTTAAAGTCGGGCAATTCATAAAAAAAGTCTTCTTTCAAATTTTTCGGAAAAAGCTTCTTTATTGTTTTGGGCCCACCAGACTGTAAAAAAACACCTATATCGAAACGTTTAGAGAACGAAGCGAGAGCTTGCTCATCGGCCTTCGTAAGGGGCTCTAAGTGACGAAAGATTAAAGCCATTTGACTATCTCCCGCTACTACCTCAATTTGAGGGAGAGAGTTTCGAATACTTAGCTCTTGGACAGTCTTTGAAAGTGGAGCGAGCATTTCTGAAGCTCCCTCGATCATAATTGGACAACACTCCATGTCAGTGATGTATGACTTGAGCTTCTCTCTAAAGCCTATAAGTACTCTCGCTTTCTTCTCTACATATTTAACTCCAAGGCGCGCTCTCGTTCTGTAGAAATAGCTATTCACATTGATTGGTTTTGCCCATTGATTTGGCTGCAATGGTCCCATCAAACTTGACAGATGTTCCTCTTTTAATTTGATTTGATAGTCAGAGTTGGCATGCTGAAAGCTGCAGCCACCGCAAACATTGGCAACACTGCAAAGAGGCTCTACTCTTTCAGGGGAAGTCTTAATAATTTCTTTTATCCTAAAAAATTTCTTTCCTTTTTTCTTCGAAAAAAACCCTCCAAGCACCTGTTCACCCTCAATAGCGCCAAGTGCCGCTATCTTTGGATCCGCCGTATATCCAGAACCATCAATACCCGTGTAAACAATATCTAATATGTCGGGGTGTTCTTCAATTTCCAAAAAAACCTCTCTTTTTTACTTAGGAAAACAGAGTCTTTTGCTAACTTGACAAAGAAAACTTAAATCACCCTAAATCGTCTTTTCTCTTTCGTTAGGAAGATAATCCTATCGCAAAAGCCATGGCATATTCTTTTTCGTCAGAAATAGAAATCAATATACGATTGATTCCTTTTTCAGAGGCTTGCTGTTTTGCACGACCTCTTAATTGCACTAGCGGTTGCCCTGTCTCAAGATCTGTTAGGATTAAAATATCTTTGAAATTAACACCAAGCCGCATACCCGTGCCCAAAACTTTTGAGATAGCTTCCTTTGCTGCGAAACGTTTGGCTAGGTATTCTATCTCGCGGCTCACTGGCGTTTTTTCTATCTCTTCGATCGCTAAAATTTTTTTCCTGAACTTTTCTGGTCTTTGTAAAAAAGCCCTTCCGATCCTATCTATTTGGACAATGTCAGTTCCAACACCGATTATCATTCAATTAGACCAGAGAAAATGGTTCTTGAAGTCAAAGGGGCATGATCTAACAAGCTCGCTAGGGACCGACGAGTTAAGGAAAGAACTTTTTTTGGTTGAACTTGATCTAGTTTTCCGAGTGCCATCGATTTAATTTCATCACCTCGGAAGCTCATCTCGTCTGGCTCGAAGGTCTTTCGAAAGCCTTCGTTTACAAAGAAATTATAATGAGCACTTGGGGAAAAAACCTCTCCCGAGACCGCATCCGTCTGAAAATTTATACCGTATCCGAGTTCTTTTAGCAGGTTGAGCTCAAATTCTCGAAGTGAGGAAATCGGATTACTCAGATTTTCAAATTTTTTTAATAAATATTCATAACTATCGAAGACAGACTCTAAAGGATCAAATTTACCCAATAATCTGTATAACAGCTCGTTCACATACATGCCCAGAATAAGATTCTTGCCCGAAATCGCAAACGGCTTTTCAGGGAACTCTAAATTAGCAACTGTTTTCAGATCCGATTTTCCAAACAAAGACATTGAGATTGGCACAAATGGCTGCACCATAACTGAATATCGAGAGTTCCTAGATCGAATTCCCTTGAAGATAACTGAAAGTTTTCCTCTATGCCTCGAGTATACCTCTGCAATTAAACTTGTCTCTCGGTATGTCCTAACGTGAAGAACATACACTGTCTCTAAAATGTCTTTACTAACCTTCATCAAAGCCTAAATTTTTTAGGATTTCTCCGCTGTTGGACCAACCTTTTTTTACTCTTATCCAGGTTCTTAACATGACCTTTTGTTGCAGTAACGCTTCTATGTCCAAGCGCGCGTCTATCGAAACACGTTTAATTCGTTCTCCATCTTTTCCAATAAGTATTTTTTTTTGGCTATTCTTGGCTACCAAAATCGAAGCGTCGATTTTTACATGATTAGATTGGGTTGACATACTATCCAAAACAACGGCAGTTTGATAAGGGATTTCTTTACCTAACTGGCGCATTATCTTTTCTCTGATAATCTCAGTAATCAAAAAACGCTCAGATCGATCAGTTATCTGGTCCTCAGCATAAAAAAATGGGGAATCCGGCAATAGATTTTTGATCTCTTTTTTTAGAGCCTCTAGGTTTTTTTCTCTTTTTGCAGATAAGGGGATCATAGTTGCCTCTGGAAAGAGATCTTGTGATTCCTTTAAAATTGGAAAAAGCTCGTTGGGACCATCCAATAGATCAACTTTATTTATAACAACTATCTTGTGAGCAGTCACATGTTTGAGGCAATCAGCAACAACCTGGTCCTCCTTTTTATACTTGCCTCTATCCAAAACGAGGACCACGATATCCACATCAACCAAAGCGGATTTCGCGTCTCGGTTCATAAATCGGTTAAGTGCATCTTTCTTTTCTAAATGCATACCTGGAGTATCTACAAAAAGAACTTGGCATTCCCCTTCAGTTAAAATGCCAAGTATTTTTTGTCTGGTTGTCTGGGGCTTTCTGGAGGTAATACTGATTTTTTGCCCTATCAATGCATTCAGTAAAGACGATTTACCTACATTAGGCCTTCCTAAAATAGCTACGTAACCAGATTTCATAACCATGTCTACGATTCCATTTCTTCTAAGACATTTTTTGCTGCGTTTTGTTCTGCTTGACGTTTTGAGGAACCGTGTCCAGTTATTGCGTGTTTGATTCCTTTTGCAAAACACGCAACCTCGAAGATCTCATTAGGAGATCTCCCCACGACGGATACAACAACATAATCTGGTGGGGGATCTCCAAAACGCTGCATTTTTTCCTG
>JAYYDI010000027.1:0-11534 GCA_036161055.1 Pseudomonadota bacterium | reverse complement strand
CGAATCTACTTGAGCTTTATCAGTGCCATCGCATTGCAGTGATTTTATCTCTCCGAACAAGCTCAGCTCTTTTTCAGTTGCTAAGCCAACTCGCTTATCTAAATTGGTGATAAAGACCTTTGCTCCCTCTTCAAGGCATTTTTTTGCGATGCCCTTACCTATGCCTCTCGCACCACCGGTTACAAGGACTCTTTTCCTATTTAAGGAATTGAAAAAATTTCCCATAAGCTAGCCATTCCCTATTCTCATAGATAATTAAAAACCCCTTACTTCAATATTAGGATGCAGCAAGAGGGTAAAAGTCTCAACTCTCAGAAAATTTTAAAGCACACCGCTTCTAAGCGAACAGGGGTTTTTAAAATAATTCTGCGAGGAGTGGTTCCATTTTCCGTGCGGCACTCAGGAATTTAGATAAAGTTGATTCCGAACCAGGATTTTTTAACTTTTCCACCAAATTTCGGGCAGGTTAATTCCTTTGTGCTTCGGTGAATTTGGATTGTCCAGCGGATGGGGAAGACTAGGTTCCTTTAGTTGAACTAATCCTTTTAAGACATCGTTTCTAAGAAAGGTTATCTCGATAGTCGGGGGAATACCAATCCCATCGTTTTTTATTAATTTCCGATAGCTGCTCGCATGAGCATGGACAATGGAAAAATCTTTATAGATTTTTTCGAAGATCCCATTTAAAAAAAAGCAAAAATTTGGATCAAAGAGTTTATGGAAATCATGGAACTCGATCACCATACAAGAAAATCTACTTAGGACCGAGTTGGGTTCAAAGGCGAGTATCTCGTACTCGCTGCCTTCTATATCCATTTGAAGCAGAAGCTTATCGGATTCGGAAGAGGCATGATCTTCCAGCCAAGAACTCATGGTAATAACGTCATCAGAGTCGTAAACCCCTAGAAATTTTTTTTGGAATTCAAAAAAATCGCCTTCTAACCGAGGAAACTCAACGGACGCATCTAGCATGAAACTCCGAATTCGATAATTTGAATAAAGGTCCTTTTCAAAGTCAGAGGTGTGCCCTACCCCCGCTGAAAAACAAAAGTCAATCTCATCCAGAATATCGGGCACGAGATACCCTCCATCAAACTTCGGGCCAACTCTAAGCAATTCCACTGCTCGGTAATTCGTCCTGAAGCGCGTGACAAAATTTCGCAGCGTCTTAGTAACCGTTGCTTTATGAAGAAAAATTTTACGCTCAAGAAGAAGTCTTCTCAGTTCGGTCCGCATACCCATCTGTAATACACCCTATTTTTTAATCGATAAAAACAACTGCTAAATTTTTTTGCATGTTTAAACTACCTCATGCTCGAGAATTGGTTGACAATCAAAGACAGGAATATTCCGTTTTGTTTTTTTTTGATAATCATCATACGGTGGGTAATAGGAGCAAAGAATTGGCCACAACTCTTCTTTTTTTTCATCACTCACCTGTTCAGCTAGGACATCTATGTCTTGTCCTCGAAGGCAAACAGAAAGCCTAGGGTGCGCTTTAATGTTCCAGTACCATGATGGGTGAAAATCTGCCCCGCCCATCGAGGCGACTAAAATAACGCCCTTCTTGTAGGGGACATGCATTAACGGAATATATCTTGTCCTACCAGACTTAGCGCCCTTGGTCTTAACGACGCAAAAGTCCATGCCCTTTATCTGTCCGAGCAATCGTCCGCTGGTAAGGCGGAAAACAAAAGAATGGATAGCGGTTACGAGTTTAATCAAAAACATGCTAGCCTCAGTCTTTACTTGAGTTTTTTTCGTTTAAGTCAGTTAAAAGCCTATCTAATAGAAAGGCGCAAATCAAAAGCAGGCTGTCCGGCTTCGTTAGATTCATCAACCAACTTGCGAATGCGATTGATCATTTTTTCATTCATCTCGCATGACTTTCTTGTACTCATGTCTACATGCACCAACACATTTTCCTGAGTCGCGCACAGTTCTCCCGACTCATTGAATATGGCTGCACCGCAGTGGATCAATTTAGGCTTAACATCAAAGACTCGATAACGGGGCAATGCCATTTCATCTTTTTTCATCTCTTTTATATACTTGACGTTCATTTCTAAGGTGAAATTAGAAAAACCCTCAGAGAAATACTCAGAAGAAAAACCCATGTTATGATAAAAATCCAAACTGCCATGTTCAAAAATATGGACATAAAAAACTACATTCATGTGCCCATTTAAATCACACATGTCTTGCGTAACCTGAATTTTTTCACCTATGTAGGGGTAACTGTTTTCCATGTTTTTTCCTAATATTTTTAAACTTATGCTGCAGGTTTACTCGTATTTTAACTCAAAAGGCTTCTCCTTTTATCGGTTTTCTTTTTGTTAATTACAGTAACGAAACCAGGGAACTTTCTCTGGCTATAGAGATCAGGTTGGATTCTTTGCATAGCGGTTAGATCGATAAAGATTGACAGCTTTTAAAAAAAGCTCATGGATTTTAAAGGCGCCTTCGGTCAAAATCGCATACAAAAGAAAGGGAAGGTTTAAAACTTAATATGGCACTAAAAGATTTTTTAGATGAAGCAAAAAATAAGCTTGGAAGTGCAGGCATCGATGAAAACCTAATATCAAAAAATATTGTAGAAAAAATCTCTTCCGTTCTCGATGAAGGTCAAGATATGGCATCCGAAAAAATCTTCGCTTTGATAGAAGATTTCAATCGATCACTACCAGTTCTCTCAAAAGCGGGGTACGAGCTCGAGGAACTCGAATTGGAACTAGGGATCCCACCGAAACTAATCCCTCATTTTAAATATGACGAAGAGAAAGATTCGAACTTGGAATCGTTAGAGGACGAACTTCAAGGAAATGGACTCGGCACGAATCTGATGAAGGCTCTTTTAAAGGCGGGACAGTTCCAAAGAAAAATCAAGTTTAAGGAGATGCGATTTAGTCATGTAGAAATCGAGCTAAGCGTAATTCCCTCAGTAAGATTGAGCTACAAGTCAGAAGACGGACGCCACTAACCAAGGCTACTAACTAGTCACTTGAGATTAGTCCAGATCATCGCCGGGGTTATTGAGATACTCAGCCAGCCCATAACCAACTCGATCTCCGTCAAGAAGGTACTCTGTCATCCCCTCACCGATGTAGGTAACACTCTCTGACCGCCTGTTCCGCAGTGGAATAAATCCTCTCACCTCACCCTCAATTCTATGCTCACTGCCATCTTCAAGAAAAACATCTGCTGTGAGGGCTTTGTGAAAAGAGGAGCTATCCTCGTACTCGGTCTTGAGTTGGGCCTTTGTGATTTTCGTAAGTTTATCCCCTCTTTGGAACACTCCACCGGCGCCGCCAGATGAGACAGTCATTGCAAAACCTAGATCATCGCCAAAGTTCCCGGTGATCCATCTATAGGATTTTGCAGATTGCCAGTAACGCGGCCCCCACGAATGATCTCTGAGTCCATTTCCAATAATAGAAAGTGGCTCGTGTCCCTCTACAATTAGTGTTCCTTCAACCCTCATGTGTTGCTCGTAATGTGCTCGAGCAAAATCATTTCCGTCGCCCTCCTCACCGACATGGCCATACATCGGACCCACGCCAAAGTGAAAAAGATCAAGATCCAAGGTTTTAAATGGATTAGATTTGAATGCCTTACCTGGATTTTTCATGTCTCTCGGGTCTGCCATAAGCAGTGCTGCTCCGGAGTAGGTAGTTCTAATCTTTTGGCCTGCAGTGATTACCTTCACTTTAGCTCCACCCGCATCCCAACACTCGTTATTGTTTATCTTGGGTTTTTTGTAATTGAAAAGGACGGAACCATCTGCGAGGAAGATCATAACGGTCATCTCTGCGTAACCCTCATTAGCCCGATTACCCATCCGAATAAATCCCCCAGTCGCTTTCGTGGGATCGAAAAAATTAAAATAAACCGACTCCTTAAAATTTTTCTCTGGGCCCAGAGGATGAGTGAAGTCATCTTCCGGTTTTATATTGCCAACGATGGTTACCATAAAAACTCCTTTTTGGAACGAGCACGAAAAAAAGGGGGTCCCGTTTTGGTAAAAGGTCCCCCCGGAATACTAGCTCAAAAACGAATAAAGTTTCATTTTTTTGAGCGGATTGTCGCTTTTATAGACGGCTGCAGTATAAAAACCACCGGATAAAAAAAAGAGCCCTATTTATCGTTCCGTTTGTCAGTATTTAAACCATGACTACAAAACCAGTTATACTCTACCAAGGGGCAGCGCTCGGAGCGGATATGTCAATAAAAAAAACGATAATATTAGTATTGTTAATTTTTCTTGCCGGAACGCTTTGGGTAAATCGCTCAGAGGTTTTACTTAAATATATTAAATATAAAACAGACACAGAGTTTACGATCGGTCCAAATAAGGCTATTCCTTGGCAAACTGGCCCTGTCGAAAAAACAGACTCAGTAAGAAACCGCCCGAATATCATATTTATATTAGCGGATGACTTAGGCTACAACGATATCTCGACTTTCGGCGGTGGAATCGCAGGCGGATTAATCCAAACCCCCAACATCGATCGGCTTGCAGCGGAAGGGGCCGTTTTCGAGCAGTCTTACGCTGGAGGAGCAACCTGCGCTCCATCGAGAGCTATGCTTTTGACTGGACGTTACCCGACCCGCACTGGATTTGAGTTCACCCCGACGCCTTCGGGGATGCCTCTTCTGGTGACGACTATCTCAAGCCAAAACGAGGAAAAAGACGATAAAATGCCTTTTGGCAGATACCACCTTTGGGCCGATTTAGCCGCCGTCCCGTTCGAAAATCAAGGCCTACCAGCTTCAGAAATTACTATTGCAGAGCTGTTGAAGACCCAAGATTATTACACTGCCCATATTGGCAAGTGGCATCTTGGGCGAAATGAAGAGTCATCTCCGAACCATCAGGGTTTTGATGACAGCTTGTTTATGGCTAGCGGGCTTTATCTGCCAGAGAATGATCCCGGGGTTGTGAACGCCAAGCTCGACTTCGATCCCATAGACAAATTTCTCTGGGCACGGCTAGGCTATGCTGCCTCATTTAATAACTCAGGTAGCGAGCGCTTTGAGCCGGGGGGGTACCTGACTGACTACTGGACTGACGAGGCCATAAATGTCATCCGTGCGAATAAGAACAGACCTTTCTTTTTATATCTCGCTCATTGGGGCCCGCACACGCCGCTGCAAGCAACCCTTGAAGATTACGAGGCTGTAGGCGAAATAAAACCACACCGCTTGAGAGTCTACGCTGCGATGGTGCGAGCAATAGACCGCAGCGTTGGACGAATCAACAAAACACTGCGCGACGAGGGATTGGAAGAGAACACTATTGTGGTTTTTTCTAGCGATAATGGCGGCGCGGGTTACATTGGATTACCAGAAATAAACCAGCCGTTTAGAGGCTGGAAACTCACAAACTTCGAGGGAGGATTGAGAGTGCCTTTGTTCATGAAATGGCCCTCAAAGATTCGAGCGGGAGAAAGGATAAAAGAGCCCGTATCACATCTTGATATAATGCCGACATTGGCGGCAGCGGCGGGCACAGAACTGCCGACTGATCGCGAAATAGACGGGCTAAGCCTCCTCCCTCTCCTAACGCGAAATGAGAGCACGACTTGGCAAAGAGAAACTCTTTTTTGGCAAAATGGTCACTATCGAGTAGTGCGACATGGAAACTGGAAGCTGCAAATCACGAGCGATCCAACACAGAGATGGTTATTCAAGTTAGATGAGGATCCAACCGAAAAAACAAACCTCTTTGACACCCACCCCCAAAAAGTCGCTGAACTGATGAATCTTCTTTCTGAGCATAATGAGTTCGCGCGAGAGCCTCTTTATCCAAGTGTCGCGGAACTTGCCGTTAAAATAGATAAAACGCTCAATAACGATTTTGAAGAGGGAGATGAGTTTGTTTTTTACCCCAATTAATAATCAGCAGAAAATTTTTTTTAGGCAAATCGAGAGACAAATATAGGAAGACTGAAGGATCGGGTATGAAATTAATTCTCAAAAGATTTCTCAAGGGCTTAGTGGGTTTAATAGCAATCTTTTTCATAGTTTTGGGGATAAGGTGGCTAATAGACCCTTCTGCGAGTGCCATTGGCTTGGGTCTTGCGCCCCAAGTGGGCCTTGGTCTTAGCTCCCAAATTGGCGACCTCTCAGCTTTTTTCTTGGTCACGGGTTTAGGTATTCTTTTCGGACTCGCGTCCGGTGATCGGCTTTGGTACTACCCTCCGGTAATGTTGTTACTTGCGGCCGCGATTGGACGAACTATTGCTTGGCTTTTTCATGATGCGGCTTTCGCCCCGCTTTTGATAGCGTTTGAGATAGGGGTGGGGCTTTTACTACTTCTCGCTTCGAAGACCTTGCCCGAACAGCAATGATTATGGATAAGCATCGCTGTCTTTTGGCTCACTTTCTTCTGGTGTTTTTCTTAACACACAGCCTTTTGGCGTTAGCAGGGAATGATCGTCCAAATATTGTATTCTTACTAGCGGACGATCTAGGGTATACCGACATAGAACCCTACGGTAGTGAGATAAAGACCCCTTCCCTCTCAATGTTGGCAGACCAGGGGATTATCTTTACAAATTATCATACCGCGGCGAACTGCGCGCCCTCGAGAGCTATGTTACTGACCGGTGTTAATAATCATTTAGCTGGAGTGCCGAATATTCCTGAAACTTTCGCCCCAGAGCAAAGGCTATCAAAAAATTATCAGGGTGTTTTGGGTGATAACGTGGTAACCATAGCGACCTTGCTTGAAGGTAGCGGTTACCACACTTATATGGCCGGCAAGTGGCATCTAGGATCAGAGCCAAACAAATTACCAAGCTCAAGAGGATTCGAAAGAACCGTGGCTCTCATGGACAGTGGGGCCGATAACTGGGAGCAGCGACCGTATCTTCCAATCTATGAGGAAGCAAACTGGTTCGCCGACGGCGAGCGATTTTCGCTGCCTGACAACTTCTACTCTTCAAGATTCCTAATCGATAAAACAATCGAATTCATTGATTCGAATCTTGATGATGGAAAGCCCTTTTTCGCGTATGTGCCGTTTCAAGCGGTTCATATTCCGGTTCAGGCGCCAAAAGAGAGCACAGAAAAGTATCTAGGCGTTTATGACGGGGGCTGGTCAAAGTTGAGGGAAGATCGGCATCAAAAAGCGATTAGTTTGGGTTTAGTTTCTTCTCAGTCACGCATCAAGACCATGCCCTGGATGGTTGACTGGTCGTCCCTGAGTGAGGAAACAAAAAAATATGAATCTAAGCGTATGGCGGTTTACGCTGGAATGATTGACGCAATGGATTTCAATATCGGCAGGCTGATCACATACTTGCGAGAGACGAGGCAGCTTGAGAATACGATTTTTATTTTTACGTCGGACAACGGAGCCGAGGGAAGCGGCGCATCGGAACCAGACAGTTTTCTTAGCAGGGCTATCGCGGGAAATCTCGGATATAATACTGACTACGAAACATTGGGTGAGAGAGGCAGTTACAACTCGATTAATCCTGGTTTTACCAGTGCCGCAGTAAGCCCCCTCTCTTTCTATAAGTTTTATACTGGGGAAGGTGGGATGAGGGTGCCTCTAATAATATCTGGCGAACCTCTCGAGAGAAAAATTAAGGCAAGCTCCTCTTTTGCTTGGGCTACCGACGTAGCTCGAACGATCCTGTCTATCGCAGACGTAGAACCGGCAGGCGCGCGTTACGGAGGCAAGGCAGTTTTGCCAATGACCGGAAAAGACTTGGGTCCTGTCATCCGAGGAGAATCATCTCGCGCCTATTCCAATGAAGAGGTTGTCGGTTACGAGCTTACCGGCCATTCGGCACTTTTTAAAGGCGACTATAAACTAGTGCGAAACCGGGGTCCGTTGGGTGACGGGAATTGGGCTCTATACAATATAGTTACGGACCCCGGCGAAACAACGAACCTCAGAGAAAGCATGCCTAACCGCTTCCAAGAAATGTTAGCTGATTACGCTAAATTTGAGCGAGACCTAGGGGTTTTGTCTCCGCCTGAGGGATACTCTCAGCTCCGTCAAATGGCGATCAATACTATAAGAGAAAGATTGAGGATTCCTTTCCTGATACTTTTCCTCTCGTTCCTGATAGTCCTGCCGTTTTTTGTTTACGCAAAGTTAAGAAAAGGCCGATTAAAGAACAGGAAAAACCTTACACGTTTCTAGAGCCCCAAGTCTTTTGCCATGATTGCAAGGCCCTCAGACCTCAAAAGAGTCTTTGTGGCGATATAAGCCTGACTCGGAAGCTCCGAAAGCTGAGCCGCCACTGCTTTCGCTCTTTCTAGACCGGCGCCCGAGGGCAACAGCTCGTCGATAAACCCAGCCTCGCGCGCCTCTGGTGGTTGAAAGACTCTGGAGTGCATAACCACAGAATTGAAATAGCGTGGGTGAATCGCTTCACGAAGGGGCACTAACAACCAGGGAGAAAAGCCTACGTTCAGGGCTACCTCCGTCATTCCATATTTAAAGTTCCCTTCTTCACCGATTCGAACATCACAACAGGCCAACCAGAGGGCTCCAATGGTGAATGCGTGTCCCGTAGAGCATCCGACGACTGGTATATCACTTCCGAATATTTGATGGGCGAGTTTGCCTCCTCTTGCGCCCAGCTCAACCGCTGCCGCAGAATCCTCACCCATCATGACAGAGAGATCATAGCCGGCGCAGAAGCTTCCTGGTCTCCCGCTTATAACAATAGCTTTTGCCTCAGACTGAGCGCTAATCCATGCTTCCTCAAGCTGATCTAATACGTCATGGTTTATTACATTTTTTTGACCATCATCGAAATTGATATGAGCTACGCTGTTTTCTAACAAATAAGACACTGCCATTGAATTTTCCTCTTATTAAATCGTTGGTTTCCTTTAGTCTTGGAATTTTTTTGTCACTCCGCGGATAATGTTTTGCGTGCATTCTTAAAGAGTTGGACATCAGACGTTTTTTTTCTTTCACAAAGAACAATACTCGAACTGTTGATACTCTTCTAGCCATTCAAATTTAATGCAAGGTTTTGATAAGGAAAGTTGATGCCTGAGGGTCCAGAAATTAAACGTCTTTCCGCTAGGTTAAAGAAGGTACTGGCTAATAGGGTGTTGAAAAATCTTTCCTTCAGTTACCGGGATCTGGAGTCTTATAACCATGAACTCAGCAAGCAAAAAATTATTAACGTGGACAGCCGAGGCAAAGCGTTGCTTATTAGCTTCAATGGAGGACTGACTGTCTACTCCCACAATCAGCTTTATGGCAAGTGGCTAATCGTTCGGTCTGGGAAGACTCCAAAAACAAAAAGAACTCAGCGCCTAGTTATCAGCACCGATAGGCATTCTGCTTTTCTTTACAGCGCCTCTGAAATTGAAGTAATGGAGACGAAAAATATAGCCTTGCACCCTTTTCTCCGAAAGCTAGGCCCAGACGCACTTTCAGAGCACACCACGCAACAGCAAATTTTTGAGCAATTAGTCTCAACGCGGTTCCGACGAAGATCACTTGGCGCCCTGTTGCTAGACCAAAGTTTCGTCGCTGGCTTGGGGAATTATTTAAGATCCGAAATACTCTTCAATTCTAGACTTAACCCGCTTACAAAACCGGTCAACTTGGAAGAAGAGTCTTTAAATCTGCTAGCGAGAAATATTCTCAGCGTAACAAGACAAGCATATGAGACGTCTGGGGTAACGAATGATTTGGAACGGGTCAGCGAATTAAAAGCGAAAGGCGCAAAGCGTTCCCATTTTAGGTTTTCTGTCTTCAGCAGAGACAGAATGCCCTGTTATATTTGCAAGAAGAAAATCATTAGGAAGGAGATAAATGGGCGCCGTCTATACCTTTGCGAGTCTTGCCAGCCCGTGCCATGTTGACCTACCCCCACTCAATATCAGTCGCTCACAAGCTCTCTCAGCTGAGCTCCACCCAGAGATGATGAAACCCTCTTAGCATACTTGAGTTGGTGCGTTCGTTTTTCGCATCGGGGGCATGACTAATTCTCTCAAACCTGTCGAGAAGACCCGTTAGGGCGTAACGCGCCTCCAGTCTGCCAAGAGGAGCTCCTATACAAAAATGAATACCGTGACCAAAGGTGTGGTGATCCTGTTTTTTCGCGCGATCGAGGCGAAATACATCTGCGTCTTCGTAGTGGGACTCATCTCTGTTGGCAGATCCCATCATTACAAAGACATTCTCGCCGGACTTAACAAGTTGGTCCGCTATTACAGTATCCTCTGTAGCCCTTCGACTAACCCAATGCACTGGCGCGTCAAACCTTAGTATTTCTTCGACCGCAGCGTCAATCTTGTCTGGTTCGGCACGCAGGGTTTTCCACACCTCTCCATGATCTGCCAGGTAATTTAAAAGATTACTCAGCAGATTTGTTGTGGTTTCGTTTCCTGCAATTAACAGAAGCATGTTAAAACCTACAATTTCCATATCCTCAAGCGCGCGTCCATCCACTTCTGCAGCAACAATTTTACTGATCAGGTCATCTCCTGGGTTATGCCTTCGCTCAGGAATTAGAGATTGAAAGAATGCCGCCATCTCCATGATTTGGGGCATCCGCTCTTCCAATGAATTTGCGCTGCTGGTCCCAGTCAACGCGTCCGACCAACGCTTAAAATCATCTTTTCTGGCAAAGGGGATTCCCATTAATTTCGAAATCACAGCGATGGGCAAGGGAATAGTAAAATCCGCAGAGATGTCGACCGGCCGGCTGGTATCTAGCCTGTTGAGCATCGTATCCACCATGTCCCTGACCTCAATTTCCATTGCCTTTAACGTTTTGCTTGTGAACGCTTTGTTGACTATCGCTCGTAACTGGGTGTGTTTGGGAGGATCGTCGGTAAGTAAAGGTAAAGAAATTTCATGGTCACGCTCCCCCATCGCCTCTGAGGAGAACCTCTTGGCGTCTTTCATGATTGCGCGAACATCGTCGTAGCGACTTACCACCCAAGCGTTGATATCATCAGCCCACCAGATTGGTTGTTTCTTGCGCCAAACAGCATAATCTGGATAGGGATCAAGCAAACGTCTCTGGGAGTTAAAATTCATCGCAGCACCTGAGAGGGAAGCAAGTAAAGACTTTATGAAATATTGCTTCTAGAAACAACATGTAACCCTACTCGACCAGGGAAAAAACAACTCTCATAACTGCCTCCCCTCGGTCCGCGAGCACCGAAAAACGAAAAAACGGTCTCTGTCTTTACCTAAGTCTAATCTTTCCCGCTCTCCTCAGACAAATATTCTCATCACAAAACATCTGAGTTAACCTGGCTGTCTCAGCAAGTGTAGAGAGCATGACAAAGATAAAAATAAACGGAGCTAGCTTATTTTACGAGGAAACCGGTTGAGGGGAACCAATAAAATTGAAAGCTAATGGAAACTAGTGGTCTTTTAAAAAGGTTCATCTTGAGACCAACTATGGAAGATTGATAGTTAATCAGAGTAAAAAAGAAAACTGCTAACCAATAAATGCACGAGGAAGAGACACATGGATTTAGGACTAAAAAACAAAAAGGCGCTTGTATCCGCCGGACATAAGGGCATTGGTTTTTTT
>JAYYDI010000026.1:0-9481 GCA_036161055.1 Pseudomonadota bacterium | reverse complement strand
TAGGTAAACTGACAATAGCAATAAGACTCGCCGCAAAACCAAACGACCTGAAAGCCACTAACAACTTTTTAATATATGAACAATTCAAATTAATCGCTCCAGAGAAACCAAAGTACTTCATGTGAATCCTTTTGGCAGGATCTTAGACATGAAAGCGAAATCAGGTTCAAGCACAGAGTGTGCACCAAAAAAGCACAAAACGTGCACTAAAACGCGATTAGGAAACATTAACCCTAAAAAGGGTCTTTCTCAATATTTTATTCACTTTTTCCGAACTCAAAGATTTTACCCCAGTTTTAAAAAACTTAACCAAAAAAGATAAGGAGCTAATAGACATGGAAGGTATCGCCTTTCCAAAATTTGCGAAGTATCCTCTCTTCTATTGCCAGTTAAGGAGAACTCTCAAATGATAGGACAAGTAATCCGCCTGAAGATCCAAAAAAACAAGGTCACAGAATTTGAAGCATTAGTAGGAAAATTGATGGAAGATGTAGCTGCAAATGAACCAGGTTCTATATATGATGTTAGGCGTGTGAAAGGGGAACCGCTAACCTATTTATATTTCATTTCCTTTCCAGACACAGCAGCCTTCGATAGGTATATGTCTGCGGAATATCACACTAGTATGTCTCCAAAAGCGATGGAGATGCTAGATGGCGACCCCGTCTTCGAAGAACTTGAAGCTTTCAATTACGCTCACTAATCGCCGATCTTGCTAACTACTTACTTTCCTAACTCGGCTTTGGTCGCCTGAATCTTTAATCGGATATCTTCGGCCTCTGAAGACAGAAAGGAGTACTCTCTGATTTTTCCGTTGCGCTGCATCTGCATCGCCTCTTCGAGCTTCGCCTCGTACTCCTTTTGAAGCTTCTTTAGTGGGTCTTTCTTAAACAAACCAAACATAAAATGAACTTTTTAGGTGTAAATACACTACGTCCTTTTGACGGTATTGGATCAGATTTGCGTCTGCTCCATACGTTTACCATAGTCCCATGATGTTACCCACTTCGGATGAAGAGTGAATTTCATTTCATGCTTTACTCGGCTAAGCAACCACGAGGCTAACCCTTGGTTCGTCTCTCCAAGATATCGTTGAATAACTCTTCTTAAAGTCTCTTCCGAGGTTCCAAGCTCATAGACAACATCGGCTTTCCCTCTAACGCCTCTATATGGGGGATCATTGGATGCTATCTCGAAACCGCACTTGCGCTGACTCACAAGCGTCTTCGCAAGTTTACTTTCTCGATGGCTTACAATAATCAGCTTTCCATCAAGGTATTCAAACCAAACCGAGCAAATCAACGGATACTCACCGTCAAGCACAGACACTCTAATGGGTATCTTGCTAAAAACCAAAAATTCTTTCAGTTGCCTCTGGTTCCAAGCGCTCTTCCTACTGAGGTTATCCATTTTGTTTTCTCTTCCTTAAATCACAACATTAACAAGGTTCTTACCACCCGAAGTGAGATGGCTAAAGTAAGGCGATATACTTACGTCAGCAACTCAAGTTGTTAGCTTTTGTTACGCATAGAAAACGGGCGGACACAACACTTTAGTCCATTTTCAGATTTCTTAAATACTTATTTTCGTCGAGAAGCCTCTAACTCACCAGAGCCTGGTAGACCCTCGTCCTGAGTTCTCGCCTTATCGGATAAGTAGAGGAAGGCGTCAATTGAGTGAAAAAGATCGTAAAAAGCTCTTCCAACGGATCAACCCAGAAAAAAGTGCTCGCTATACCCCCCCAATGATGTTCGCCAACAGAGGAAATAAAAGATGCTTTGACCGGGTCCAGGACAACCGCGAAGCCTAAACCGAAGCCGATGCCATCGTAAGAGGTTTCACTCCATATTGGCTGACCCATCCCAGCCATATCTTTGCCGTCTGTTAACTGGTTCAGTCGCATGTAATCAACGGTCTTTTTCCCTAAGAGTCTGAGACCACCATACTCACCTCCATTCAATAGCATTTGGCAGAAAGCAGCGTAGTCGTCTATGGTGGATACAAGACCTCCGCCACCAGAACAAGCATCGTAGAAATTGAAGTACGCGCTTTCTTGATAATTCTCTTTGAGAACTAGCCCGCCCCTTATGCTTTGGTCGAGCGCATTGGTTCCGGGGCTCGAACTCCCGGTCTCAGGAACATAAAGAGATGAAAATCTATCTTTGCACTCGATTGGCACCGTAAAGCCTGTGTCTCGCATTTCTAGCGGTGCGAAGATCTCCTGGTCGAAGAACTCGCTAAGTGATCGCCCCGACCAGATCTCAATTAGGCGCCCAAGGACATCGTAGGATAAACCATAGTTCCATTGGGTTCCTGGTTGACATAGAAGCGGCACTGCTGCTAACTTTTCCACCGCTTCCTTGAGCGTTCCGCTCTTATTCTGGTGAAACGCATCATCAATTTTTTCGGTTCTGTATTTTTCATCGATCACGTTGCTTGACATCCAACCGTAGGTTAAACCGGAGGTATGAGTGAAGAGGTCTCTTATCAGGATAGGCGTTTTTTGAGCTTCAACGTTCTCAATGTCGCCTCCTGCCCAAACCGGAGTCTCAGAAAACTCAGGCAGGAATGCAGTTACCCTATCATCAAGCTGAAAGGCGCCCCGCTCGTAAAGTATCATAGCGGCGACGGCCGTAACGGGCTTTGTCATAGAATAAATTCGGACGATTGTGTCTCTAGTGAATGGCTTGTTTTGATCGATATCAGCCATCCCATCATGATTATAATAAACTACTCCACCCTTTCTCCCTATCAGGACACTGCATCCTGCAAGACGCCTACTAGCAACTTGTTGCTCTAACCAGTTGCTTACGCGGTCGAGCCTTGAAGCGGAAAACCCCGCAGTATCTGGAGTAATATTCGGTAACACTCGATTCTCCTTTTAAAAACTTGCGCTTTTTTTGATTACCCCACGACTCGAAAAACCGGTCGAATTCAAAAGATTAAAAACGAGAAGAGCCGAGCCTCACGTCAGCACTTTTCCAAACAACATCAAACTTTGACTTGTATTCTGCGAGCCGCATATCGGATCTAGCCTCTGCAATGTTTAAAAGCCCCTTGATGCTGTATCCATTGTCAGGCGCCTTACGCAAATCTTGCCAGTAGACTGCTTCCGCTTCAGCAAAATAGCCCGCTTCAGTCAGAGTAGCCCCCAAGACATGACGGGTGGGGAAGTACCAATCTGGCGGTTCGTTATATAAAAGAGAATCCTCGATTCTCGTAGCACGGGCTAGCAAGGCGATGGATTCGTCAAGCTTAACGTAGCCCCTCAGAAGGTCCGCGTTAACCAAAAGTTCCGCTATCTGCAGTAATCGCGAAGCTGAGGCGCGGCCTATCGTGTAATCGCTGGGTAGCGTCTGTCTCAATCCCCGCAGGTTTTCTAATTCCTCTTGAGCCTTAGACATCTCGCCTATATTAGCCCACGCAACGCCTCTCATGTAGTGCCAGATCCCAGTCAGGAATCGAAAAGACTCCAGTGGCGCCGGCTCCTCGAGCGCCTGCTCCCAGAGCCCGAACCTGACCATCACATACATTGGTTGGGCCAAAAAGCCTTCCAACAACTTAAATTTCTTGACCATTTCCAAGGGCATCCGTTTCTGGACTCGCCTCGCTCCATCCAATGCAACCTTACTTTTACCCTGAAACATCGCGGCCCAAACTAGAAAATGCAGATTATGTGGGTAGTAATTAAGCGGATATATTCCCTGTGCCTTACACTGGGCGATATAACTTTCATCAACCGTTGAGGCTTGTTTATTTACTCTATAGGCGTCTTCGTATCGACCGACCCGCATAAATATATGGGACGGCATATGGACCATATGCCCTGCTCCCGGCATAAGGCCAACCAATGTATCTGCATAGCCTTCAGCGTTTTTGGGGCGCGCCAACTCTACGGCGTGGATGTAGTAATGAATTGCTCCAGGGTGCCTGGGTGCTCTCTCAAGGACCGACTCAAAGGCAGCCAAGATTTTTTCAGTGTTTGGTTTTGGGCTCATGTCCCCGTGCCAGTAATCCCAAGGAGATAAATTCATCAAAGCCGCTCCATAAAGAGTCAGAGCATCTAAGTCCTCAGGGTATGATCTCACAAGCCCAGCCATCGCTTCCGCATAATTCTTGTCAAGTTCAGCCCTCGTGGCAGAAGCATTATAAGAGTAGCGTCTTGTCAGCGCGTCTATATAGGCTGCTTCTCGCTTACTCACCAGCCTGGTTAGTGCAGACGCCTTTTGGATAGCCTCAAGCGCTTGCTCTCGTACATACGGTTGCATAGGCAAATTGATATTTGGACCCAAAACTAACGCCCAACCCCAATACGCCATCGCATTCCCGGGGTCTAGCCTCACAGCCTCTTTGAAAGCCCTCAATGCCTCGGAGTGATTGAATGCGTATGTCAACCTCAAACCCTGATTGAAAAAATATTGGCTGTCAGCGTTTGAGGTAGTTACGGGAAAGCTGTATTCGCCCAACCCAGTAAGCCTAGGTGCGATTGGCGCGGTCGCAGACAAGGGATCTGCTTCCAAGGCCCTTGAGTCATGCATCATCGCCAAGGACAAACCTGAATTTGCGAGCAAAACAAAGAAAATTCCCCAAACTAATTTGGACTGCATAGACTTTTCCTCGATAGTTTGACCAGAGTCTAAGGGCTCTTTGCCAATGACTCAAGCTCCTAGGAATTGCTTAGAAAGTAATTGGGCTTTGACCGGGCACCTCGCTGGGGTAAGCTAGCTCAGGCTTGAGCCAGGTATCTTTACGAGAACATTAGAATCATCGGGAGGCCTAATGCTGTGGTTAAAAACCTTAATTGGAATTCTATTACAGGCGATTTTTTTGGCATTGTTCATTTACGTGCCCGCTGGAACCCTTTATTGGTCAGACGCCTTGATTTGGGCAGTCGTGTTTTACGCAATTAACTCTGCCGCTTGTATTTACCTGCTGTTAACAAAGCCGGAGAGTATAGAAGCAAGGCTTAACCTTCCGAGCGGAAACCAGCCTAAAGAGGATAAGTTAGCGACTACTGTTCTTTTTTCTGCCATTGCAATCAGCCTAATTGCATGCCCGTTAGACGTTTTCCACCTTCAAGTGACCGCTGCTTTCACGGGCACCTTGAAAATCCTTGGCCTAGCGGTTTTTGTGCTTGGTTTGTTTCTCATCATAGCTTCGATGGCAGCTAATGAGTTTGCAGAATCCACAGTAAACCTCCAGAAAGATAGAGGGCAAAAACTTGTGGATAAGGGGGTTTACGGGCTGGTTAGGCACCCTATGTACACTGGGTTCCTTTTGTTTTTTGTTGGAACCAGTCTCTGGCTTGGCACCGTTCTGTCTTTATTTATTTGTATTATCTCAATGGCTTTTGGGCTTTTCTTTAGGATTCGCATAGAAGAAAAAACACTTCTCGAAGGACTAGATGGTTACGAGGAGTACATTGAAAAAGTAAAGTTTAAATTAATTCCATTTGTAATCTAGGCTCAGTCTCGACTGTCACAGCCAAAAGAATAAAGACAACTCTAGCTTAATGAAGCTCTAAAGGAGCTATTTTCTCAAGCACATTTGACTGAGATTTTGTCCTTGGCCATTGAGTGAAATAAAACGGCCCTCCTCTAAAGAGCTAAGATGCAGGTAGTCCATCCTTTCTTTCTGTTTGAAGCTAGCAAGGTTTTTGATGGGTGGAGAAGCGTTTAAAGGGTGTTTAGCGTTGAAAGTCTATCTAAAAACCTGTCTAAAATATAAAGAAAATTATGCAAGATATTAAAATCGTGGTAAAAAAAATAGAACCATATAAGGCGCGGTTTGATCCTTTCTTCCTTTCCGCAGTCGCCGGTTTGTAGAGCCTAATACCCACCGCAGAGAAAACTTTTTGTTTTTGGCCCTGGTCCATAACTGTTAAACGCACTGCGATTACCGATAGATCAGTCCAGTATAGTCACCCAAAAATATTCTCTTTTTGTTAATAAAAGCAATCTTTCCGATCAGCACATTGCTCTGACTAGCCCCTGTCGGCGCTAGGGGTTCTCTTTCCGTCTGAGTTTGTGGTCGGCAATCAACTTCCTAACATCATACTCATCATCGCCATCGTAGCGGGGCGCGTAGGTCGAATATGCTTGCTTGATTTCTTCATGCCTTTTTTCAACGTGAACCATATTGTAGCCGTGAGAAACGATTAAGTGCTCTCCAGCCTTAATTTGCTTCTTCACAATTGAAGCGAATTCATCAGCATTCATGCCACCGGATGCGTTTCCTGTTAACGGCGTATCTACGTAGCCTGGGAAGATAGTGCCGACGTGAATAAAGTCAGGGAGATCATCTCTTAGACTCGCGCTCAGTCCAAGCACCGCATGTTTCGAAGAAACATAAGCGACTGACTTTGGCACCGCGATAAATAGCGAGTTTTCAGAACCTACGTTATAAATCGCAGCAGGGGTCCCCTGCTTTATAAAGCGACTCCCGAAAACCGAGCACCCGTGCCATACACCAAAAAAATTTACATCAAAAACTTTACGAGCCTCGTCTAAGTTAGCCTCATGAAGCAATCCCCTTGCTCCAGATATACCGGCATTATTTATCAGCATGTCTACTTTCCCGTGCCGCTGCCATGCGAAATCTGCAAAACACTCAACGCTGTCTATTTTAGTAACGTCTAAAATAATTGAATCGGATTCAACTCCCAGAGCACTCATTTTATCTACTGCTTCCGCCAATTTTTCCGGTCGGGGCTCGCCAATTACAACTTTTGCGCCCTCCTCTCCAAAGGCTTTCGCAAGAGCAAACCCAATGCCTGTTGCACCTCCAGTAATCGCAACAACCCTATCTTTAAACTCGTACATTTCGTATACCTTTTTTTATGCAGTGCCGTGTTCAGTTGCTCAGCAAATTTTTTCTTGTTAAGACAGCTTGTTGTCCTCTCGAAAACCCCATTTTACCTGTTCTTTATAGCCCTCATCACGATCTAAAAGCTAGCCTAAATGCCGTAGCTTTCGGACTTAGGAACAGGACGCAGCCTGGGATACCAGGGGCTTCTCAGTGGATCGCCAGGTTTTAGATGGATGCTTAACCCTGGTGTCAGAGGTACGGTGGGCTGCGAGGAGGGTCGTTCCGCCAAAACCACGTCATCACCAAAAGCTCTTATCGCCAGCGCCCTGCGCTGACTGTTCAGGTGCGTGGGGCCGCCGCCGTGAATGGTACTGGGACTCGATAAAATAATATCACCGGGCGCCAACTCCCAGGAAACAATCGGAAAGTCACCTCGATTTGCTTCAATATCGGGAAGAATCGGTAATCCTTCATTATAAAAACCACTGGTCGGATCGCCCGGATTTCTCGGATCAAAACCATCGAACATCGTCTCTTTATGGCTCCCAACAACGAACTCAAGACACTCATCTTTCGATAAAGGATCAAGAGTAATCCAGACAGAAGAGAATTGGTTGCCTGCGACAGGAAAATAAGGCGTATCTTGATGCCATGGAGTTCGCTCGTTTCCTCCTGAAGTTTTTATAAAAAACTCGTCGGAGTAATACCAAACATTCTCTGAGTTCATAAACCCACCCATAATTGCCGCTATGGGGGAATCAAACAAAAGCCGTCTAATCTCAAAAGCATTATCGAAATTGCGAACCGTCTCCTGGAATTCTCCGTCCTCGCCAACAAAAAATTGCTGTTTTTTCACTCCACTATCTGCGAGTACTCGAGCTAATCCCATCTCAGTAAGCATCAACCATTCAGGGGAAAGAGCCTCTCGCAAAAGCACGACCCCATCGCGTTCGAATGCCTCGATCATTTCAGGCGTGATCGAACCAACTGGGTCGTGAGTGTTCAACACAAAACTTTGAGCTAGATCGTTCAAGCAATTCTCCTTATTAAGTTTTAGTGATTTTTTTAAATATCCGGGTCAAACTTTTGTCTTTATCTAAAAATCGATGTTTCTCAGTGCAACTTTTCTCTTTACGAAAAAAGCCGATGAAAGGAAGTTTCCATTTCCTTGTAGCGATTCTCTATATCGCTAAATATGTGTTTCTGTGTTGGTATATAAAATAATTGCGCTCGAAGGCCAGTCAGCGCAATCTCCGCACACTGCTCAGTTGTGATCGCACGCTCCCGTAGCAAAGACTCTACCTCTTCACTAAAAATAGCCCGAAATTGCTGGTTTTCGGGTTCTTTTGCCAGCATATCAAAAGTATGAGCAACACTCTCAGTCATTACGGGACCGGGAATCAGTATGCTCACCGAGACGTTCGTGTCCGATAAATCGTGTCTAAGCCACTCGGCCATAATAAGCATCGCGTGCTTCGTTGCTCCGTAATAAGCGAATCCAAGGGACTCGTTCCCCTTAGGCAAAGAGACCGAGTGCTCTGAACCAGTGAACATCATGTGCGCATCAGTTTGTTCCTGAATCATTAATGGCAGGCAGCATTGAGCGATATTCACCGCTGATTCAAAGTTTGTTGCGAGAAGTTTTTGGATTTCCTTAGGATTTGCCTCTAGAACCCGGTGCTGACTTCCCGACCCCGAATTACTAAAAACTAAATCTAAAGGCCCCTCACTTTTCCATATCCCTTTCACCATCGAATCTACTTGAGCTTTATCAGTGCCATCGCATTGCAGTGATTTTATCTCTCCGAACACGCTCAGCTCTTTTTCAGTTGCTAACCCAACTCGCTTATCTAAATTGGTGATAAAAACCTTTGCTCCCTCTTCAAGGCATTTTTTTGCGATGCCCTTACCTATGCCTCTCGCGCCGCCAGTTACAAGGACTCTTTTTCTATTTAAGGAATTGAAAAAATTTCCCATAAGCTAGCCCTTCCCTGTTCTTGTAAAAAATTAAAAACCCCTTACTTCAATATTAGAATGCAGCAAGAGGGTAAAAGTCTCAACTCTCAGAAAATTTTAAAGCACACCACTTCTAAACGAACAGGGGTTTTTAAAATAATTCTGCGATGCGAGGAGTGGTTCCCTTTTCCGTGCGGCACTCAGGAATTTAGATAAAGTTGATTCCGAACCAGGATTTTTTAACTTTTCCACCAAATTTCAGGCAGGTTAATTCCTTTGTGCTTCGGTGAATTTGGATTGTCCAGCGGATGAGGAAGATTAGGTTCCTTTAGTTGAACTAATCCTTGTAAGACATCGTTTCTAAGAAAAGTTATCTCGATAGTCGGGGGAATACCAATCCCATCGTTTTTTATTAATTTCCTATAGCTGCTCGCATGAGCATGGACAATGGAAAAATCTCTATAGATTTTTTCGAAGATCCCATTTAAAACAAAGCAAAAATTTGAATCAAAGAGTTTATGGAAATCATGGAACTCGATCACCATACAAGAAAATCTACTTAGGACCGAGTTGGGTTCAAAGGCGAGTATCTCGTACTCGCTGCCTTCTATATCCATTTGAAGCAGAAGCTTATCGGATTTGGGAGAGGCATGATCTTCCAGCCAAGAACTCATGGTAATAACGTCATCAGAGTCGTAAACCCCTAGAAATTTTTTTT
>JAYYDI010000025.1:0-7562 GCA_036161055.1 Pseudomonadota bacterium | reverse complement strand
GATTCTTCCAGCAAAAGCATTAGTGTTAACTCTGGCTCACTGCCAGAGAATTCAAATCCCTTACGCAGTTCAGATCTTGCTGCTGTGAGCTGTCCGGTATTCGCAAGCCATTCAGCCATACCTAGATAAGCGCCGACAGTGTTTTCAGGATCCCGTGCTTCTTTTTTTCGCAGAAAAAAGACAAATTTTTGGTACCGATTTGCGTCCTTAAAATCTGCTCGAATAATTGCTAACTCAGTAAGTTTGTTAATTATTTCAATTTGATCAATATTCAGAACGCCTTTATGTCTATGGCTAAGGCTTTGGGCTCTTTTGAGCGTTGCTATGGAGTCGGCATATAATTTTTCTTCGATTTGTTGGTTAGCCATTGAAACGAGGGGAAAGTAAAGATCTTTAGAGAAGATGCCATATTCATTTTCGATATCAGCAATCTTTTGTTCTAGCAGGCTCATTTTAGGATCGATGCCCAATGTAAAGTTTGGGAATACCATTGAGCAAACTATTGCTATAGTCTTTAGCGAAAAATTAAAAGATGGTAGCTTACTCATTCCAGGAGTTTATGCATGTTTTTGCTGATTTGGCTAGTCCCTATTGTTTGCAAAAAAAATATCTAACTTCTAATCTCATAAAGACTCGCTGTTTGCTCAGGCAGAGCGTAATAACGTTTTTTGAACAACAGAGATGGGGTGTTTATAAATGGAAACAATATCTAACCAAAAACCTGCACCCAATCACTCATTGTTTTTCTGTTTTCTTTCGCTTTTTTTTGTTGTCTTGTCTGCATGCGAACCTAGCAAAGTTCTTGCTAATACCGAAACTAATTTCCTCTCTGTAGCAGAAGAGAGTTCTCCTGCCGAAAACCCTGAAGATTTAGAATCCGAGGAAGGGGTGCCCGAAGCGTCTCAAGAATCTGGCGATGAGGAAGTTGTGGAGCAAGCAAAAAAACTCTCCCGAGCTGAAAGAGAAAAAAAGAAAAATGCCGAGGCCCATGCGGAGATTCTTGGTAAATATGGAGTTTATCCAGATAAAGAACTACAGGCTTATGTAAATGAGATTGGGCAAAAGGTGGCTTCGCAGGCGGGATCAGAGACCGAGTTTGTTTTCACTGTTGTTGACGATAACTACGGCTTTCGCGCGGAGACCAGACCAGGTGGCTATATTTACATCAGCGTAAAGGCTCTTCACCTGATGACATCAGAGGCAGAACTGGCTTTTGTGCTCGGCCATGAAATCGCTCACAATACTCGAAATCACCTTACAAGGAGAAAAGCAACAAATAGTATCCTGTCCGCTCTGAGCCAAATAGTGGCGGTGATGACACGCAATGACTTTGGCCTATTGACTCAGGATCTCGGTTCAAAGCTTGCTATTCGTTATGGTCAGAACGACGAACTCGAAGCGGATAGATTCGGAGCTTTGTATATGTCTCGCGCCGGCTATCGCCCAGAAGCGTCAAATCGTGGGAACCAGATGCTGAAAAGCATCGAGCGTTTCCAGATTTTAAAAACGCACCGAGCAGGAATAAATATTCCGGAAAGCTCTGCAGTTCGAACCCACCCTCCTAGCTGGAGACGAGGCCCAAAGTTAGCGCAATTCATAGATGAAGAACTAGAGCCAACACCTAGTTCGTTCAAAGACTCCAAAGATTCTCCGACCGAAAATCAGCGCGTCTATTTATCTATGCTTGATGGAACACGCTTTGGAAAAAAAAATAGATTCGGTCTTGTTCGAAGTAATACCCTTTATTTGCCAGCTCATGGTTTTAAAATAAAGGTGCCAAAAGAATGGGACTACAAGGACGGGCGCGGAGGAGGCCTTTTAGTAAATTCGTCTAGGGACTCTTTTATAAAATTAGGAGTTTACCCCCTACCTAATGAAGTAGATCTTAAAATTCTTGCTGAGAACGAGTTAAAATTAGATGTCCGAGAAGGGACAGAACTTACGATTTCAAACTTCCCCGCTTATATTGGGATCGCAGATCAGTCGTCCGGTTTTTTTGGCCCTGGCCCCGCTCGGTTTGTTCTGATTGGAGATACTTCGAATAAGAAGGTTTTGGTTCTCGGCGGTTACGGAAAAAATGATTTAAGGAAAATAAGAGACGACCGGACTTACGTAGCAACAATATTCAGTTTTGATTTTATGACGCTGGACGATTACCGAAAAGCCAAACCACTGAAGATAAAAATATTAAGGGCAGATGAGCAAACCACCATTGAAAGTCTCGCTTTCGCTTCACCGATTGGATTAGATGCCTCCGACGAGCTACGTCTCCTAAATGGTCTATATCCGGCTGGCGAGCCGAGGGCTGGGCAGCTTTTAAAAATAGTTGAGTGAATTTTATTATCAGGGGAAAATCTCGGTCAATGCTTCGTGTGATTTGATTTGATCTCTATCGTCTATTCGAGGTATTCGTCCTCGAGCGATGAAGTAATCAATTCCAAGTTCCTCCACGTATTTATTCAACTCCTCTAAGACATAATTTCGAGGGCCCACAATCGCCCAGTTATCAACGCTTGTTTCTTCCGTTCGAAATCGAGCCGCGTTCTCCTTGGCTAATGACACCTTAACTTTATTGCAGGCTTCTTTATTTTCGCTGATGAATATTGTTCTCATTAGAGGTGTTTTTGTTGAGAGGCCATTGTCTTCTGTAACTAAATGTTTTCTATATTCTGAGAGATTTGCTTTTAATGAATTAAAGGTCTCAATCGGTGATGCAAGATAAGGAAGACCCAGATCACCCGCTTGCTTCAGTGCCAGCGGACCGAAAGCGGCAATCCAAATGGTAGGGAAAGGCTTTTGCACCGGAAGGGGAGAGAGTAAAATTTCTTTATCCTCCAAAATGCTAATGGGTTCGCCAAGCCAAGCTGATATCATCAGATCGAGATTTTTTTTGAATATCTTCCTTTTCTCCGAAGTTGGTACTTCAAAAGCCTCAAACATGTCGTTTTGGAAGCCTCGACCTATACCCAAAATTACCCGGCCATTAGAAAGTTGATCAAGCACGGCTACTTCCTCAGCCGCTAAAATAGGGTTTCGTATCGGCAGAAGATAGGAAGTCGAGCCTAATTTTACCCGATTTGTCACAGATGCGACGTTGGCGAGCAGCATCAGAGGCGATGGAATTGCAAGGGGGCCCGAAAAATGATTCTCTGGCAACCAAAACGAATCAAAACCCAATTTCTCTGCTATTTGGGCCTGCATGCCTAAATTCATGCCGTCTCTTTCGTAAGTTATTTTCCAAGCAGTAACGCCGAGTTTCATTCTGTGCCTCCTATTAACCTGATTGGACACTAAGCTTTTTATTCTATCTGTGGCACACTCTTCAATCAAAATCAGTGGAGAGAAAAGTTTGAATCCGAATACCCCTGTGATTATTGGAGTCGCTCAGATTTTAAAGAGGGATTACAACAAAATTAATTTTATGGAGCCTGTAGATTTAATGGTCGAGGCTTCGCAAAAAGCGGCGGAGGATGCTGGGGTTCCTGCGCTTGTTGAAAGTCTTGACTCTGTAAGAGTTGTAAGAGGCTGGTGGCGTTACGAACACCCGGCAGGATATGTTTCATCTGCGTTGGGCTGTGAAGAAGCAGAGACCGTGGGCACCGCCTATGGAGGAAACATGGTGCAGAATCTTTTGAATGCAAGCGCTCTAGACATTCTTAAGGGAAAAAATGAACTACTGCTTTTGACCGGCGCCGAGGTGGGTAATTCGCAAGCAAAGGCAAGAAAGTCGGGCGAGTCTTTACCTTATAAGAAAACAGAAGGCACTTACGATCGGGTCATAGGTGAAGATAAGTCAATGTCTGCGGAAGCTGAGATTGCGAGAGGAATCTTAAGGCCGATACAAATTTATCCAATGTTTGAAAATGCCCTGCGCGCTCACCGAGGGGAGACAATTGCAGAGCATCTTGATCGAGTTAGTGCGCTCTGGTCTAGATTTAGCGCTGAAGCCGAGAACAACCCTGCTGCGTGGATAACAAAAGCGAAGACAAAAATTGAGATCTCATCGCCGGGACCCAAAAACAGAATGATAAGCTTTCCTTACCCAAAATTAATGAACTCTAACAACGCTGTTGATATGAGTGCAGCGATTATTTTGTGCAGTTTGGAAAAAGCAAAAAGTTTAGGAATCGATCAATCAAAATGGGTCTTCCCTTGGGTTGGCACAGAGGCTAATGATACATACTTTGTTTCCGAGCGAGAAAATTTTTATTCTTCGCCCGCCATTCGGATAGCAGGAATAAGGGCGATGGAACTTGCGGGCTTATCGCCTGACAAGATTGATCTAGTGGATCTGTATAGTTGTTTCCCCTCAGCTGTGCAAATTGCCGCGAGCGAGTTGGGTTTTTCCCTAGATAGGTCCTTGACCGTTACTGGCGGACTAACCTTTGGGGGTGGTCCTTTGAACAATTATGTTATGCATAGCATTTCTCGGATGGTAACTTTGCTAAGAGAAGACAGAAACAAAAAGGGTTTGATCACAGCGAATGGGGGCTTCCTTACCAAACATTCCTTCGGAATATACTCTGCGGCGCCCCCGATCCGAGATTTTCAATATGAAAATCTTCAGGCCGAAGTAGATAGAATGCCAACCCGAGAGGTGGCTGCTGACTATGATGGCCCAGCGACATTGGAATCCTACACTGTAATGTTTAAAAACGATAACCCTGAAATCGGTCACTGCGCCTGTTTAACTCCACAAGGAAAAAGAACTTGGGCCAATGTTACAGACATTAGAGTCTTGAATTTGATGCAGGTAGAGGAGTTTTGCGGGAGGAAGGTGTTTATTGACGGAAACGGAATGGTATCTCTATAGTTCAGAAGGGCACGGTTCCCGCTAAGCTTATGCGAAGCATCTTTCGTTGTTGTCCTTGGTAGTCATTAATCGGAAAGTGCTGGCAGGCTCTGTTATCCCAAAAAGCGACGCTTCCTGGCTTCCATGTATACCTGTAAGAAAATTGCTCTTCTTTAATTTTTTGAAACAGAAAATCTAATAAGGGTTTACTCTCAGCTTGGGACATTCCGACGAAGTTAACTGTGTGAGCCTCGTTGACGTATAACAGTTTTCTTTTTGTCTCGGGATGAGTTCTGATAACAGGGTGGCTTGCTTTTAACGGGACAGAGTTTGATTTTGGGCGGATATCTTGGTCATTAGCCTTATTAGAGATATTTACTGCTGAAAGATTAGAGAGAAAAGCCTGCATTCCGTGCGATAGAGAGTCAAAAACTTTGTACATATTAGAAAAAACCGTATCTCCCCCAATTTTCGGTGTTTCAACTGCATATAAAAGTGCGCCCATGCTAGGTGACTTGAGATAGCTGGTGTCGGAATGCCATACACCCCCAAAGTTTAGCTTATCATCCGGTCGCTTTGTGACTTCCATTACCTCTGGAATCTCTGTCTTATTGGTTAAAAAAGGGTATTTGACCGGTTCTCCGAATTTTAAGGCGATTTCAAATAACTTTTTAGGGTCAAGGGATTGGTTTTCAAAAAATAATACCTGGTGCTCGAGCAGAGCGCTGGATATGAGTTTGCATTGAACGGAACTCATGCTATTCAAATCTAAGCCCTTTATAGCTGCCCCAATTGGTTTTAATGAGGGTAGAATACGAAAGTCATCTTCCATGCTAATCAGTTATGTCGTGTGAGCAGTCGCTCTTTCTACAAATTTGATAATTTCTGATGTGGGCGTAAGCTAGAACAAGGCTTCCAAACGACGTGACAACCTTTTCATCTGTTTGATTGACTAGAGTATGACTGAATATCGCGACTGCGGTAATCATCAGTAAACCAGCGACCCCAGCGATTATTGTCAGAGCGTCTCTGTGCCGCCTACAGCCAAGTGACAGTGCTAGGATGCTTACTGGCAAAACAACCACAAGAAGAACCAAATGGAATGTTTGGTGATCCAAAAAGTAGAGATTAATGGCAGGAAGAATCGTAAGGAAAACGGGGAGCGCGAGGCAATGAATGATACACAATGCTGAGCAAAATACGGCAATCGAATCTAAAGTCCCTGTAGAATTCTTTTGCGCTTCTTTCATTCGGCTCTCCAAGGCCGGATGATAACACTGTTTGAGGCCATTAGTTACAAAGATGGGAGAGGAACTCTTCATTACTCTCATTTCACTTTTAGAGACTTCCAAAGATGGCTACTTAAGAGGTTGCTGCGTTGTTTTCAGCATTGCTTGTCGGGCTTATGGGGTGCAATATTGCGCGATTAAGCTTTTTTCTGCGCGCGGTTAAAAGGTTTCGGTTGAGCAACCTGGGAATCGTCGGTTTGAATTGGTTAATGAATATGGAGGTGTTTTCTTGTTTTCAGACAAAGTTGTTTTGGTAACTGGCGCGGCGGGTGGACTAGGAAGGGAGGTATGTCATTTTTTCAAGCAAATGGATGCTAAAGTGATAGCGGTAGACCTTGAGCCCTCGCTACTCGAGACGGTTTTTGGATCTGAGAAAGAAGATTTTCTTTTCTTCTCTTGCGATCTCACAAATAGAGACAAAACTAAAACCGTCTTTGAAAAGATCCTAACCGACCACGATCGTGTCGATATCGTCTGCAACATCGCCGGTGGATTTTCGATGGGCGAGCCCGTTCACAAGACGCCAGATTCGACCTGGGATTTTCTTTTCGATCTGAACCTGAAATCGATTTTGCACACTTCGTCGGTTCTGGTCCCGAATATGATTAAGAACGGAGGCGGTAAAATTGTAAACGTGGGTGCAAGAGCTGCAATAGCCGGCGTTGCGAGCATGGGAGCTTATACCGCATCGAAATCGGCGGTAATTCGAATCACCGAGGCGATGGCGGGAGAACTTATCAATGAAAACATCAATGTAAATTGTATTCTCCCAGGGGTGATTGATACCCCGACGAATCGTGCTCAAATGCCGGATGCTGATTTTTCAGCCTGGGTCGATCCCGCTAAAATCGCTGAGGTTATAGGCTTTCTGTGCTCTGAAAAATCTGCCTCGGTAAGTGGTGCTTCAGTTCCCGTTTACGGCAGAAGTTGACTCCCGAGGTCGATCCAATTTCAGAAGAAGCGAAATAGGAAATTTTTATGAATAAAGTTCTCAATTGGAAAAGAAAAGAAAGTAAAAGGTTATCGAATTGCAGAGTTTTTGAGGTTTTCGAATCAATCTCCATCTCCCCAATGACTGGTGAGGAACATAGTTTTTATTACATTGACACAGCTGATTGGGTAAACGTGATTCCAGTTACCCAAGATAATGAGGTCGTAATGGTTCGCCAATTTCGTCATGGAAGCCAAGAGGTTTCGCTCGAGATTCCCGGAGGTTTGGTCGACCCCGGTGAGCAGCCGGAGCTTGCTGCTAGAAGGGAGTGCCTTGAGGAAACAGGTTACGCAGTGGGTTCAATATTAGCTCTTGGCCCGCTCAATCCGAATCCGGCTCTTTTTGCGAACTCTTTGTATACTTATGTTGCAGAGGGGTGCGTATTGACAAGTGAAATTAAAAACACAAACACGGAATACACCGAAGTTGAGCTGGTCGGTGTTTCTAAATTGCCAGAGCTGCTATCGAATGGAACCATTAACCATGCGCT
>JAYYDI010000024.1:0-7457 GCA_036161055.1 Pseudomonadota bacterium | reverse complement strand
TGAGGAACTTCAACGCTCGATTTTGGTTGAAGGGGGCGGATGGGAGCATGTGCAAACGCTTCAGAGGACAGATCCCCCCGAGCACGGACGTTACAGGCGGCTAATTGACCGTGTTTTCACAATAAAACGAGTGAGAGAGCTTACTCCGCGTATTGATGAAGTGGTTTCGGATCTGATTGATAATTTCATCGAAAAAGGCGAGTGTGACTTCAATGATGAATTTGCAATGAGAATGCCTGGGATCATCATCGCAGAGCAATTAGGACTGGATCACAGTCAAGTGAGCACCTTCAAAAAATGGGCAGATGCCATGCTAGGGGCAAGCCGGTCAGCGGTGGCAGGTGAAGACGAGATAAGAGAAAACGCAAAGATTGAATTAGAAGCTCAACTTTTTTTTGCAAAAATTTTTGAGGAGAGAAGGGCGACCCCGAAAAATGATTTAATGTCGGCATTTGTGCATTCACAAACGGAAGATGAAGATCCTCTCTCCATGCATGAGCTGCAAAACATGATGCACCAATTGATCACTGGCGGATTCGAAACAACCCAAAGCGCGATCAATCACGGCATGTGGGCCTTGATAAGATACCCCGAGCTTGTCGCTAAATTGAAAGAGGATGAGTCGCTTTTGAAGCCTTTCATTGAGGAGGTCCTCCGTTGGGAGGCCCCTGTGCAGTTTCTAGCCAGGCGCGCGACGAAAGATGTTGAACTAAACGGCACGCTGATTCCGAAGGATAGTATGATTCTGGTGGGTTATGGGCCTGCGAGTCGCGATGAAAGTAAGTTTGCGTGTCCTCATCAGTTTGATATCGAGAGGTCAAATGTTGGAGCTCACTTGGCCTTTGGAAGTGGGGGGCATTTCTGTCCGGGAGCTCTCCTTGCAAGGCAGGAAATGATGAGTTCATTCAGCGCCTTGATCAAACGACTAGACAACATACAGCTGGCAAAGCCATTGCCGGAACCCGTGCATAATTTTAGCTTATTCTTCCTCCCAATGAAGGAATTTTACGTTAAATTTACTAAGGCTTAGATTTAAGGTAAATTATAGAATATTCGTGAAAGCTATTAAAAATCAGTAGTTTCTACATATTTTATAAATCTTTTACTAATTTCTTTCTTGATTTCCTTTTCATCGCTCAGCTCACCAGAATCTATCGAATTAGCAAGGGCCATCATGCTAAAAAGCATACTAGTCCCGTCAGCATCTCGGGAAATTGAAAACGACTTTTTATCACGAAAGATCTCTGCCCATTTATCCCTGACCAGACTCCAAAAAACAGCCGTATTTTCCCAGTATCTATCTCCTGCGGAGAAATCATGGCCGACGATTCTTTCATATCGATTAAAGCCAAGCTCCTGAGCAATGATCGATGAAACCTCTCCATTACTGCCTCTGGCCTTGAAGTTTCGTTCCTCATGAACCCAGCCTGAGGGGGTTATTGTGTGGCGATTGGTACCAACTAGGGCGTCGTAGTCGTCACGGACGCTGAATTCTCGTCGTGGCAGAGGCCTCCAGGTTTGCATGCTCTCCCAAGTCGAGACACCGCCCTCATGTCCCCAACGCCCAAAACTCTCATATCGAGGGGAGTCATCGACTTGAAAAACAGCCTGGGTCCAGGTTCCCTTTGCTTCATGCTTGCCTATCTCCCGCGGCGACCAAGTGTCCTTGCCTTTATACTCAATTAAAAGGGTGTTTTCGTATTTCCAGTCCTGACGCCAGTGTTTTATGACAAAGGGGCCTTTTATTTTTTCCTCCTCATCTTGCATAAACATTACAAGGATGTGCTGAAGTGATATGAAGTCCTCCTCATCATCGACAACATAAACATATTCAGTTCCCCAAGATTGGTATGGGCGAGGAGGGGTATAATCATTCTGATAACCTACTGACTCTATGAAATCAAAACTCGCTCTATACGGCCCCTGCATTGCGAGAATTGCAAGCCTATCTTTTTGTTTTTTGTTATCTGAGGACTTTTTTAATTTGGTCCAGTTCACAGAAGGAAGGTCAGACAACGTTAAAGGCGCCCCGACCGTATTTCCTCCCCTTGGGCTCATCTTCCCATCGACAATATATGGCCACGTGAAAGTAAATTGACTTTTTTCCTCAGCCAGGAGGCCCTGAGTAAGCGATATCGAGGCCAAGATTATTCCGAAAGTTAAGCTGGTTGGCAGAAGTCGCAAAGTTATTTTCTCCTTGTTTTTTTAAAAAAATGCTACCAAAGTTACAATAACACGGCTGCTCAAGCGAAGTTGGTGCCGGGATAGAAAGTCCACCATAAGACCATGGCCGCGATAAGTGTTAGAGTCTGTCCTATGTTTTTTTTAGTGGTTTTTCTTTTTTTAGCATTTATTTTAGCTTTCTCGATCGGGTCGGTTCCCATATCGGTTTTATCAGTCTTTTCTGGATCTGCAACAGATGTGGAATGGATAATATTTGCAGAAATCAGAGCTCCCAGGGTTATTCTTGCGGCGATCGTTGGTGCATCTTTGGCCTCATCTGGAGCAGCGTTGCAAGGTGTTTTCCGAAATCCTTTGGGCGACCCAGGGCTTATCGGGGTGTCTGGAGGGGCTGCACTTGGCGCGGCAACCGCAATCGTTCTTGGTTCGGCCTTGAATTTCGCTGGTTGGCTAGCGGTTTACTCGATACCCCTAGCTGCAATACTAGGAGCTGCCTTGGTGACGTTTTTTCTCTACAAGTTCACCTCTTATTTGGGCCATTTTAGTGTTATCACTGTATTACTCGTTGGAATTGCAATAAACGCTTTTTCCACCGTCGGAATAATGGGATTCCAATACTTAAGTGATGACGCGCAATTACGATCACTTGTATTCTGGCTAATGGGCTCATTTGCGAGAGCTGAGTGGGAAACCGTAATACCTGCTGGGTTCATCATTTTATTGGGAGTCATCATGCTCTATCGACAAACCAAAGCACTTGATCGACTCCAACTTGGCGAGTCGCAAGCATTTCATTTAGGCGTAAATGTAAGGAAATTACAAAGGTTTATCATTCTTTTGACCGCAGTAAGCGTCGGCGTTGGAGTTGCATTATCTGGCATAGTAGGATTTGTTGGCCTTGTTGTGCCTCATTTGATTAGACTCACTCTAGGAGTCACCCACACAATCTTGGTTCCAGCCTCTGCGATCTTGGGAGCAGTGTTGATGATCTCTGCAGATCTAGCTTCCCGAACGCTTATTGCGCCAATTGAACTACCCGTTGGAATAGTTACCAGCGCGATCGGTGCACCATTTTTTCTTTGGCTTATCGCACGAGCAAAGCACTAATGTCTCTCAGAGCAATAAATATATCGGTTCGAAAAAATAACCATCTAATTTTAGATAATATTTCCATTTCTTTGAAAAAAGGCTCAATTTGCTCGGTTATTGGACCTAACGGCGCAGGGAAATCGACCCTAATTTCCGCACTCTCGGGCGAACAAGCACCTGACACTGGCGAGGTCTATCTTGAGAACCTCCCTCTTAGAGAGCTCTCTTCTGAACAACTGGCCCAGACCCGGGCCGTCATGCAACAGAACAACAATATTGTTTTTGATTTCTCGGTCGAAGAGGTGCTGAATATGGGCTGGGTAAAAGATGCGTTAGGATCAAGCCCGCCAGCTTCCAAAGCGGTTTCAAAACTCGCAGATCTCTGCTTGATTTCTCCTTTTTTGAAACGATCATTTCTGTCTCTCTCGGGAGGCGAAAAACAGCGAGTTCAATTTTGTAGAGCACTAATTCAAATTTGGCGACTTTCGGGTGAATGTGATCCAAAATATTTGCTGCTTGATGAACCAACCTCTAACCTTGATATCTCGTATGAGCTTGCGGTTATGAAAATCTTAAAAAAGATCGTGGAAAGCGGAGTAGGGGTTTTAATTGCGCTTCACGATCTCAACCTTGCATCATACTTTTCAGATGAGATATTCCTGCTAAATGAGGGTATGGTGGTCGCCTCAGGGGGACCATCAGAGGTCATTCGTTCGGATATATTGAGCGAAGTGTATGATACTTCGATATCTGTAGAGGAAAGAAAAGGCAAATTACATGTCTACAAACATTAAGGAGGACACGATATGTTCCTAGCTATGAACCGCTTTAAGATCACTCCAGGTTTCGAAGCGGGGTTTGAAAAAATTTGGCGAGAAAGAGATTCACATCTCTCTTCTGTGCCTGGTTTTAAAAAGTTTTCTTTACTTAAAGGCCCCGTGACTGACGAACATGTTTTGTATGCGTCCCATTCTGTCTGGGAAAGCAAAGAGGCTTTCATAGCGTGGACTGAATCCGACGCTTTCAGGAAAGCTCACGCACAGGCCAGTGCTCCGAAAGGGACCTACCTTGGTCATCCTGAGCTCGAGACATTCGAGTCAGTTCTAGAAGAATAGAGACAATCAAGATCGTTAAACGGCAAGCTGATCGATTTCAGCAGCCTCTTGAGTCAGCATTAAGTGCTCTGATGCTGAGAGTGCCGCAGTAGCCCCTTGCCCCATTGCCACTATTATTTGCTTGTAAGAGACAGTGGTTACGTCACCACACGCAAAAACAGAGGGATCTGATGTCTTGCAATCCGCATCAACTATAATTTCCCCATGTTTATTTCGCGCGATTTCATCTCCTAAAAATGCGCTATTCGGCTCGAGACCAATCTGAACAAATATCCCATTTGTTCTGTGAGAATATTCCTCATCGGTCTCCCTGTTCGTATAGACAATAGCTGAGACTTTTCCATTTTTCGATTCAATTCGACTCGTTGCTACGTTTGTCATTATTTCAATATTTTCTGCAGACTTAGCTCTCTCGACTAGAAGTTGGTCGGCTTTGAGGTCCTCTAGAAACTCAAGGACCTTGACCTCTGAAGCGATTTTTGAAAGATCTATCGCTGCCTCAATACCAGAGTTACCCCCTCCAACGACTACCACTTTTTTATCCTTATAAAAAGGACCGTCGCAGTGGGGACAGTAGGCTACTCCAGAACCCCTATTTTCTTTTTCTCCTGGGACTCCAAGCTCTCTCCACTTCGCACCAGTCGCCACAATCACTGATCTGGCCTCGATAAGATCTCCGTTTGACAAGTGTATTTTTTTTAGTTCTCCCAACTCCATTTTGTCAACCATAATATTTTCTTTGGTCGTAACATTGTAGTCGTTAAGATGCTCTCTCAATGCGACAGTTAATTCCTTACCAGTTGTGTACTTCACAGATATAAGGTTCTCAATCCCTACAGTCTCCGCAACCTGACCGCCCAATTCCTCTGCAATCATGACCACGTCGAAACCTTTTCGAGCAGCGTAAATCGAAGCACTGATCCCTGCTGGGCCTCCGCCAATGACCGCTATATCTATAACTTGCGCGGTGTTCTCTGTCTTTGAGACCGACGTCATAAAGGGCGATAAATTCGAGAGTATTTTTGCCATGTTTACCCGCCCAGAGGAAAAAAACTCACCGTTCAGGAAAACCACTGGGACTCCTTGGATATCTTTTTGTTTTACAAGTTCCTGAAAAAGACCTCCGTCTATCATTTCGCTCGAGATGTTTGGATTCAGGAGGCTTAACTTGTTCACAGATTGGACTACATCCGGGCAATTGTGACAATCAAGGCTTACAAAAATCTCAAACTTTAAAGGCTCCGATATCTTGGTGATTGATTCCACTGTGGTCTGGTCTAGCTTTAAATCTCCACCACCAGCTTGAAGAATTGCTAAAATTAACGAAGTGAACTCGTGCCCACTTGGAATGCCCGAGAAAGCAATCCCAGTGTTCTTGTTTTCGGTCGCCAAGAAAAAGCTTATGGGGCTTCGAAGGCTATCTGAGTCGATCTCATGAAGCTCGAGTTTTTTCGAGGTTCCAGTAACGGTCTTGAGGAAGTCTACCAATTCTTCCCTCTTCGGATGTTCTCCTCGCTTTAGCAAAAGACTAACGCTTCGATTCAGGCCGGCCATGTGAACCTCGAGCTGCTTAATTAGCTCGGGCGTGATAAGTTTATCTGCCAAGTTTAGGTCCTTTTTCAGTAAAAATTTTTAAAACGAGCAAGACTATGAGAGGGCAGGGCACACATCCTTTCATCAGCGATGTAATGCCCTCTAAGCCCCAATGGGGCTATATCTTTCCAACCAAATCCAGAGAAGGAGCAAGAGTATTCGCTCCTTCTTCCCATGCCGCTGGGCAGACTTCGTCGGGGTGAGCACGAACGTATTGAGCCGCTTTGATTTTTCTAACTAACTCTGTCGCATTTCGTCCGACGCCCTCGGAAGTTATTTCCATTATTTGTACTATCCCGTCTGGATCCACCACGAAAGTGCCGCGGTCTGCAAGACCTTGGTCTTCTCTCATGACGTCGAATTTCCGCGTCAGATCACCGGTTGGGTCTCCAATCATGGCATACTTAATTTTACCTATTGTATCCGAGGTCTCATGCCATGCCTTGTGGACGAAATGAGTATCCGTCGAAACCGAATAGATTTCGACCCCGATACCCTGAAGTTCGTCGTGGTAGTCTGCTAGGTCCCCAAGCTCTGTCGGACAAACAAAAGTGAAATCAGCGGGATAAAAGAAAAATATCGCCCATTTGCCTGAGATATCCTCACTGTTTACGTCGATGACATCACCATTTTTGAAAGCGGTTGCAGAAAAGTTCGCTATTTTTTTATTAATCAGTGCCAAAGTAACCTCCAATCTGTCGAGAGACGAAAAACCGTCTATTTAGTAATGATAATCATTATTAAATGAGTATACCTCTCGTTTTGATAGGTTCCATTTGATTTGATTGATACTTATGATAGTCTTTCTCTATTAAATTGCTTCGTTTGATGGGCCTGATCAATAAAAAAACAAGTTTTTTACAAAAAAATACAAAAAAAGATTAAATTTATGTAAATAATAATGATTATCATTTGCATTATTAGAAAGTCATGGTATTATGCTTGTGCTTCTAAAGGGCGTGGGTCGAGTCTAGATATATCGCCTAACTTCCCTCCGTCCTCGCCCTTTGAAGCCTTTTTAATCACAGAGGTTCTGTTCAATTGAATCCCAATAAACCTAAATCGGTAGTATCTATTATAGTTTCAGAGTCATTATCTTGGGCCACCATTTTTGGCTCTTTGGCATGCGTGTACGGTGCTAGCTGGTATCTATTTCTCCCGAAATAAAGCTATAGGCAAAATGGATAAAAAGGATTTCTATGTCTACTCATCTACAGACGTCAAAACTCTTTTAGCTACGCTTTGCTATTTGATGTCGCGCCATGCTGAAAACCCATCTCAAGAGCTAGCGAATGTAATAAGTGACCATTTTTCGATAATGCAAAGCCATCCTGAATGTCAATCAGGTATCTTAAGAGATCTGGGCAGAAGGCTAGGAATCTATTGGCACCGACTTGCAATATTTGACACACAAAAAAATACAGACCTCGCTCATTAAATAGGGGTATCAGATAGTTTCCTGCTCGCTCTTGGCTGACT
>JAYYDI010000023.1:0-6857 GCA_036161055.1 Pseudomonadota bacterium | reverse complement strand
GAGGACATATCCACTTCCTCGAAAACAGACTTCAAAAAGAAAAAGAAAATAATGGTGAGAAAAGATTGCGAAACGCAGCCCTTCGCGCGGAGATAGCCGATCTAAAGGACAATACACAAGTTGTAGAGGCCATTGCCAGATCGGACCTGGGCATGATTCAAGACGGCGAAATATTATTTATTCTCCCTGAGAACTAGTGCTTTGTCCGGACGAAACTTATGAGCTCAAATCTCTACAATGATCTGGAACCTAAGCTCAGGAGTGATGCAGAGCGAGTCGTAGGAAAAGAATTTGAAGGAGCCGGCGCTTGGATTTAAAACAAAAAAAAGAAGGTCTTGGTATGACCTCGCGAAGAACTCGTAATCGGCTTATTGTTCGTCTTCGTGATCAAGGAATTTCGGACGAAAAAGTGCTAAGTGCTATAAACGAAATTCCGAGACACTTATTTGTTGACGAAGCTTTGGCGCACAGAGCTTATGAGGACAGCGCATTGCCGATAGGCTTCAACCAGACTATATCTCAACCTTATGTCGTAGCAAAAATGACGGAAGCACTTGTCTGCGGACCACCGATAAAGAAGGTGCTAGAGATTGGCACCGGGTCAGGCTATCAGACAGCAATCCTTGCTGAGCTAGTTGAGGAGGTTTTTAGTGTCGAGAGAATATCTGGACTTGTAAAAAGAGCTCGTCGCATACTGGGAGATATAGGCTACCGAAATATCTCTTTTAAGCATGCAGATGGTAGTTTGGGATGGGAAAGCCAAGCTCCTTTTGACTCAATAATTATTACTGCGTCTCCTCGGACTGTCCCCGAATCTTTGCTCAATCAACTTACGGATGACGGAAGCGTCATTGCTCCTGTTGGTGACGGCAACAAACAGGATTTAGTTCTTTTTAAAAGAGCAGGCGCTGACTTGACGAAGACTATAATGGAACCCGTTAAGTTTGTTCCTCTTCTTGCTGGGACATCGTAAACTCGATTGGTATGGAATTAAGAATCGTTCTTATCGGATTGCTAATGGGCCTAACTGAGCTGTTACCGGGTATTTCTGGGGGCACAATTGCCTTCGTTGCGGGTATATATGACCGATTACTTTACAACATCTCGCGTTTGGGTCCCTCGCACATTTTTAAGTTGTTTGAGTTAGGGTGGGTTTGTTGGTGGAAAGAGAACGACCTCGCTTTTATGTTTGCGCTTTTTGGATCTATGGTTTCCGCAATTTTAATTTTTGCAAATGTCATTGAATATCTTTTGATGGAAGAGAAAGTAGCGATATTCTCTTTTTTCTTTGGTTTGGTTGTCTTCGCAATTTTTTTGTTGTTGAAAAAAATCGAAAGATTCACTTTGAAAGTCACTGTCGTGACCATAATCGGGGCTGCTGTTGGACAAATACTAATAAGTTTGCCCCTCTCAAATCTCTTCAGTTTTACCCCAACCAGTTTTTTTCTGGCTGGAATGATTGCCACTGTTGCATGGATTTTGCCCGGCATATCGGGAAGCCTCATTCTTTTGATTTTCGGGGTTTATCCCCTCGTTATCAGGGCAATAACCGAGATTGACTCTCTTTTAATATGGTTGGCTCTCGGGGGCGTCTTGGGCCTGTATCTTTTTTCTAATTTGATACGGACGCTTCTTCGTAAGTTTCCGCAACTTACGTTTGCTTTCCTCATCGGGCTGATCCTGGGCTCTTTAAGCTCGTTGTGGCCGTGGCAGATTACCACCTCTTATCTGCTTACCGATGACGGAATGCAATATTCTGTAGTGCAGAATCCAATCTCTCCTTTGCTTTATCATCAGGCTACAGGAGCAGACCCAGACTTCGCCCTTGCTCTATTTGCTTTTGCCTTCGGCCTAGTTTTTCTTGCTTTTTTCAATCGATATATTCTGACTTTGGATCCGATCTATGAGGATTCTTAATAAGTTATTAGGAGCTTTAACAGTTGTAGCTTGTCTGATTGGGTTGGCAGGTTGCGTAGGGCTCGAGCCTGGATACAAAAGCAACCGAGCTAAGGAATACTATGTCGTTCAAAAAGGTGATACCCTTTATTCAATAGCGTTTCGTTATGGAATGGATTACAAGAGTTTAGCCAAAACAAACGGAATAAAACCTCCCTATACGATTTATCTCAATCAAAAATTAAGTTTAAAAAATGTCTCATTAACACCCCTATCTGATTCTGGGCCAAATGACGAGAATGTCTCCAGAGACAAAATTAAGAAGAAAAAAGCTAAGGTGGCGAAAAAACAACCATCGAAATCGGTCGGTTGGAGCTGGCCGCTCCACGGAGAAGTCTTGAATAAATTTTCGTTATCTCAGCCGATGAACAAAGGGATAGACATTGCTGGGAAAAAAGACTTGCCGGTACTTGCAGCTGCTGATGGCGATGTTGTCTATGCGGGAGGCAATCTGCGAGGTTATGGCAAGCTGGTTATCCTAAAGCACGAGAACGGTTATCTCTCCGCTTACGGAAACAATGAAGTAATTTTGGTGAAAGAGGGCGACTTTGTCTCAACCGGCTCAATCATTTCTAGAGTTGGAAGGTCTGCGTCTGGGAAAGAATTCCTTCACTTTGAAATAAGACGAGACGGCAAACCTGTGAATCCTCTAAGATTTTTACCTAAAAAGTAGGTGGGCTAGCCTAATTAGATTCTTGTTTGAAGTGTCTGACTCTGCTTAATCTTCTTCTAAGTGTTCTCTTTTATCTTTAATTTCCGCCCACTCTTCGTGCTCAGGCATGGGATCCGTTTTCTCAGTAATATTCTCCCACTTTTCGCTCAGCCTGGCGTTAAGTTCAAGGTACTCTTGCTGATCTTCCGGCAATTCGTCCTCCGAAAAAATTGCGTCTACAGGACATTCAGGTTCGCATAGAGCGCAGTCTATGCATTCGTCTGGATTGATTACTAAAAAGTTTGGACCTTCGTAGAAGCAGTCAACAGGACAAACCTCCACGCAATCGGTGTGCTTGCATTTTATGCACGGCTCGCCTACTACAAATGTCATTATTCATCCCTTGGTGGATACATCGCTGTTCCGCATTTTAGCAGTTTTTTCTCAAGGCACAATCTATGTTGCTTAGACTAGCTTTTTTTGTAAATTGTACAAGATGTCTAAGGCTTCTCTTGGAGAAATAATGTCTAGATCAAGGTTCCGAACTGTCTTTTCGATCTCTGTGTCTTTAACACCTTTCAAGAGATCTCCTTGGTAGGGATTGTGCTTTAAGCCGTTATCCGCGATCGCAATTTGTGTGAGTTTTTCTCTTGCTGCATTAACGACGTAACTTGGTACTCCGGCCAGTCGAGCTACTTGCACCCCGTAGCTTTGATTCGCAGCTCCGTCTTTTAGCCGATACATGAAGGCAATTTTATCGTCGTACTCCTTTGCAGAGAGATGCATGTTTTTAGCTTCCGAATGATTTTCTGGAAGACTAGTCAATTCGAAATAATGAGTTGCGAAAAGTGTTATTGCTCTTATCTGACTGACCATAGCTGTGGCGACCGCCCATGCTAAGGACAGACCATCCAGAGTGGAGGTCCCTCGACCGATTTCGTCTAGGAGGACGAGTGACTTTTCGGTCGCGTTATTTAAGATAAAGGCGGTTTCTGTCATTTCCACCATGAAGGTGGATTGTCCACCTGCGAGATCGTCGGACGCTCCTATCCTCGTAAAGATCTTGTCGATTGACCCTATTAGGGCCTCGTCAGCGGGCACATAACTGCCTATATGAGCGAGCACACAGATGCTTGCGATCTGCCTCATATAGGTTGATTTCCCCCCCATATTTGGGCCGGTGATTAAAAGCATGCGTTGATTTTCATGCAGTTCGGCATCATTACTGATGAATTGAGAATCAAGATTCTGCTCTACTACTAAGTGTCGCCCTGCGGTAATTTTTATTCGTGGTTCATCACAAAATGAGGGTCGTGTTAAATTGTATAAGGTTGCCGATTTAGCGAGAGAACAAAGCAAATCTAACTCCGCTAATCCCGAGCTCATTTCTTTTAACTGACCCAACCAAGACAACAGTTTTTTTTGTAGTTCTTGATACAGTAGTTTTTCTCTGGCTAATGCTCGGCTTTTGCTACTGAGAGCCTTGTCCTCAAATTCTTTGAGTTCAGGGGTAATGTACCTCTCGGCATTTTTTAATGTTTGCCTTCGGATGTAGTATTCAGGGGCCCGCTCAGACTGTCCCTTACTTATTTCGATGAAGTAACCATGGACCCTGTTATACCCCACCCTCAAGGTGGGAATTCCAGTATTTTCTCGTTCTTTTATCTCAATCTTATTCAGTAAATCAGAAGCATTTGAACTAACGTTCCTTAGGTCATCTAATTCCTGATCGTAACCTTCTCTTATCACGCCGCCGTCTCGGATAATGACAGGAGGATTATCCACAAGAGATTCTTTAAGTAGAGAAAAAAGGACGGGTATTGGCGAGCAAGACGCCGCTATTGTGGAGATCTTCCTGGCTTTACTTAGCTTTAGGTGGTCTATAAGTTGTGGCAACATTTCCAATGCGTGTCGGATTTGCAGGAGATCCCGGGGCCTCGCGGTCTCTAGCGCTACTCGAGCCACAATTCGTTCGATATCACCGACAAATTTAAAACTTGCTAAAATAGGTTCGTACCTAGACCCATTTGCGAGGTCGGAGACAGCATCTAGACGCATAGCTATTTCCTGCTGATTTCTGGTTGGTTGGGTTAACCAGCGCCTCAGCTTTCTTGAACCCATGGCCGTTTCAGTTTTATTTATCACATTGAATAAAGTGCCTGAGACTTCTCCTTTTGAATTCTCGACTAATTCCAGAGCTTGACGCGTGTTGGCGTCCATTTGGATAACTTGACTGTCATTCAAAAGCTTTATATTTTTCACATGATGCAGAGCGCGACGTTGAGTGTATTTTAGATAAATAAGTAGGCTACCCGCTGCGGAAATAGCGGGTCGCAAATTCTCTATTCCAAAGACTGCCAGACTTGGCGCCTCAAACTGTTCGCACAACATATCCGTAGCGTTTGTCAAATCAAAATCCGATTCCGAACGAACATTTCTTGTCAAACTGCCTTGAAGCCATTCAAATTCTGACATCTTTTCTGATACGAGAATTTCCGATGGATTAATTCTTAATATCTCGGAGCGAAGCTCGAGCGTGCTTGAAAATTCTTTTACCTCGAAAGAGCCCTGAGCAAAACTGAGTATCGCCAGCCCATAAGTTGTTTCATTTTTATAAACGCTCGCTAAATAGTTGTCCTTTTCGGGGTCAAGCAAAGCTTCATCTGTAACTGTTCCAGGGGTGAGGAGCCTGACAACTTCTCTTTCAACCGGCCCTTTTGACGTACTTGGGTCTCCAATTTGCTCGCAAATTGCAACAGAAATCCCCTTTTTTATAAGTTTAGCTAAGTAGGAATCAGCTGAATGGAAAGGAACTCCGCACATAGGGATTGGATCTCCTCCGGATTTACCTCTGCTGGTCAGAGTAATATCCAATATTTCCGAAGCCTGTTTTGCATCCTCGAAGAAAAGCTCATAGAAATCACCAAGCCTATAGAAAAGCATACTGTTCGGGTTCTCTGCCTTAATAGAGAAATATTGTTGAATCATCGGGGTGTGCTTTGAACCACGATCCTTGTCTGAAAAACCATCCATTAGAAAAAAACCTAAAATTTGTGTAAAAAAGGGTCAGCTCTTCGAACAAAAAAAGGCTGGCATTTTGCAACAGCTTGTGCATAATACTGTATAAAGGTACAGTAACTTAGATTAATAATCCTGACTGATGATATTGCCTGTTAATGGGGTCTTTAGTAAAGATCAGTATGTTATTAATAGTCAGATAAAAATATTAAGCTGGAAATTAAGGAGCATCCATGTCCGATATCGATTCAAATAAAGAAAAAGCGCTAACCGCAGCACTCTCGCAAATCGAAAGGCAATTTGGAAAAGGAGCCATGATGCGCCTTGGGGATTCTCCCGAAGAGAGAATACCCTCGATATCAACAGGATCGCTAGGCTTAGATGTTGCGCTGGGGATTGGTGGACTTCCAAAGGGAAGAATTGTCGAAATATATGGTCCAGAGTCTTCAGGAAAAACCACGCTCACGTTACAGCTAATCGCTGAAGCTCAAAAAAACGGCGGTACTTGCGCTTTTATCGATGCCGAGCATGCACTCGATCCCCAGTACGCGCAAAACCTAGGAGTAAATATAGAAGATCTGTTGGTCTCCCAGCCAGATACGGGCGAACAAGCGTTAGAGATTTGCGATATGGTTGTTCGCTCGGCTGCCGTGGATGTTGTCATAGTTGACTCAGTGGCTGCCTTAACGCCGAAAGCAGAAATTGAAGGAGAGATGGGGGATCATCATGTTGGTCTCCAAGCCCGTCTAATGAGCCAAGCGCTTAGAAAAATGGCTGGCAATATAAAAAACTCGAATACCTTAGTCGTGTTTATAAACCAAATCAGAATGAAAATCGGAGTCATGTTCGGAAGTCCTGAGACAACTACAGGAGGAAATGCCCTTAAATTTTATTCGTCCGTGAGACTAGATATAAGAAGAATCGGCTCCATCAAGGAAGGGGACGAAATTGTGGGGAACGAAACTCGGGTAAAGGTAATCAAGAATAAGGTCGCGCCACCCTTCAAACAAGCAGAATTTCAAATTATGTACGGAAAAGGCATCTATAGATTTGGAGAAGTCCTCGATTTAGGTGTCTCGCTCAATCTTGTTGACAAAGCAGGGGCTTGGTACAGCTACAAGGGAGAAAGGATTGGACAAGGGAAAAAGAATGCATGCGAATTCTTAAAAGATAACTTTAACATCTATGATGAAATAGAAGGTCAGATCCGGGGACAACTCCTCAATGAAAA